>JACKFF010000013.1 GCA_020632595.1 Nitrospiraceae bacterium
GCGGCAACATATTCTTCAGACCCTGGCCGCCAGCAATTGGCAGATCGAGGGGGAGGGGGGCGCGGCGGAACAACTCCGATTGGCACCTAGCACGCTCAGGAGCCGGATCAAAAAACTCGGTCTTCAACGACCGAGTAGACTCTAAATTCTTCAACTCCACATTCTTTCGTTCTACCTGATCCCACTCTTTTCTCCGAAATACCATGGGCTGAAACCACGGTGGGTGGTGGTATGAGCCACGAAGACCACCACGATCCTTCATGGGGTTTCAATACCAGTTCATTAACCTGCCTACTTGCCAATAGCATCTACAGCATTTTCAATGGTCTCTCGTTTCAGTCCGCCTCAATCCAACTGTGGCTTGGTGTATGCATACCGAAAATGGAGCCAGTTACTTTTTATCAATTCGTTAAAGAATTTCGGATCATGAGTTGGAGTTTTATTCGCGATCCTGAGGCGGGAGCAGGAGTTCATGATTTTGGTAGATGTTCTGCTGCTTAGGGGGCAATCCCTGTTCATGAGTAATGAGTGCTCATGAAATTTTTTCTGGACACGGTGAGTCTCACAGAGATTCAAGAGATTGGCAGGCTGGGGGTTCTGGATGGAATAGCCATGAACGCCGCGTTGGTTACTGAGCAGGGGCTGAATTTCTATCAGGGAATTCGAGAAATCTGTCGTTATGTGGATAGTCCGATCAGTGTCGGCGTGTTGAGTGTTGAAGAAGAGGCCATCGTCAAGGAAAGCAAAGAATTATCGAAAATTCACAGGAATGTCCTGGTAAAGTGTCCTTTGACGCCTGCCGGTCTCAAGGCGACTAAGCGGCTGACAGCCGAAGGCATCCGTGTGAATGTGTCTTTGTGTTTTTCACTCACGCAAGCCTTGCTTGCCGCCAAAGCCGGTGCCTGGTGTGTGTCCATTTGCCTTGATCGTACCCGGGATAATCAATCCAAGGGAGACGATATTATTCGAAACATTGTCACCGTCTTTCAAAACTCTGGTCTCTCTACTCAGGTGCTTCTTGCCGGTATCCGTTCTCCTGATGATGTGCTTGAGGCAGCATTAGGGGGAGGGCATATTTGTACAATGCGATTCCCCGTGTTTCAGCAACTTTTTGAGCCTGCGGTGTAATTGTCCTTTCTGATCATATCCTCCGACCCGGACTGTGCTCTTCAGAACTCCTGACCGTTCGAAGCGTGATCGGCTTTGCAGGTATCATATCGTTCTTCGCTATGCTCCGAGTACTTTCCACTTTTGGACTTCCCGTATTTTCTTGAGTGCCGCCGCGTAAATCGGTGGGTGGCCACCACGTCCCACCACGTTCTTTCGTGGGTGAATGATCCGTCTGCGGATGTTATCCCGGAGAAAAACAATGGAAACTTTAGGATTACAAGGGATTGTCCTAGGGCACTGAATTATTTTGATCGGGCATGGCCCATGCAAAGCATTCACCAACATACAGAAAAGACGGGAATGAAATCGGTCAACCCAAGATTACGGCAATGAGGGAAAAACTGGTGCGATAAATTTATCAGAGGAATTTTTTTGGATCTTAGATGTATCCAATGATTTTGGGGGGAGAAAAATGAGTGGAATGCGTGGAAAAATGAAACTGAAAAAGAATGCCGCAGTTTTGTTGATCAGCATGATTGCGGGAATGTTGCTGCTGCCGATCGGTATCGCGCTGCCGATTCTATTTGGAAATGGTGAAGCCATCGCTTCGGGAGGAGGGCAAAGTACCCAGCCTGTGCAGGAAGTTGTGGAGGGTGAGGAAGGCGCAGCGCCGGTCGAAATGGGACGGGATATTTATTACAAGACCGAAGGCGTGGTGTCGAGTGAAACGGCTCCAGTCACCGCGGACAATACGCATGATTATCCCCGCTACGGCAATTTTGAAAGTCGAGTGCTGATTTGGGTGGCGAACCAGCAGCATTTGTATTACGGCAGTTTCGTCTTGGCGGTTCCTATCTTCTGCATGGTGATTGAGTTCATCGGCATGGTGACAAAGGATAAGGCCATGGCGAAGAAATACGACCAGCTGGCCTATGATTTTATCCGAATCAGTCTGACGGCCTATTCGTTGACCGCCATCCTTGGGGGCATTCTCCTTTTCACCTTTCTCACGCTCTATCCCACATTTTTCAGTTATCTCTCAGGGATTTTTCGTCCTGTTATGCACATCTACGCGCTGCTGTTCGTCGCCGAAAGCGGAACGCTGTATATCTACTACTATGGATGGGACAGGATGAGAGAAGGTGTCCTGAAGTGGGTGCATCTCAGTATCGCCGTGGTCCTGAATGTCATTGGAACCGTGCTGATGTTTTTAGCGAATTCGTGGATTGCCTTCATGATGTCCCCGGCAGGGGTGGATGAACAAGGACGGTATCTCGGGAATATCTGGCATGCAATTCATAGCGCGTTGTGGAATCCGCTGAACGTTCATCGAATTTTAGGAAATATGGCATTCGGAGGCAGTGTCGTAGCCGCCTACGCGGCCTATCGGTTTTTATCGGCTAAATCCGATGAAGAGCGCGCCCATTACGATTGGATGGGGTATGTCGCGATGTTTATCGCCGTCATTTTCCTCATTCCATTGCCGTTTGCGGGCTATTGGCTCATGCGGGAGGTCTATGCCTATCGCCAGCAAATGGGAATTACCCTGATGGGAGGCCTCCTCGCCTGGTTGTTTATTATTCAGGCCACCATGATCGGCGCTCTTTTTCTGAGTACGAGTTATTACTTGTGGCAATGCTTCGGCCGGATGCCGGGTGCTGAACGATTTCAACGGTATATTAAATATCTCGTGTTTATTGCGGTCGTGGGATTACTGGTATTTATCACGCCCCATACCATCGTGATGACCCCGGCTGAGTTGAAAGCCATGGGAGGTCAACAGCATCCCGTTTTAGGGAACTATGGGGTGATGTCTGCCAAAAATGGCGGAATCAATATGCTCATCATTGTGACGATTGTGAGTTTCATTTGGTATCAGCGCGGTAATTTAATTCCGGCAGTGAAATGGAAAAAATTCGGCAATATTTTTATGACCTGTTTTTTCGTGGTCGGCAGTCTCAATATTATTTGGTTAGCCATCTATGGGTATTTCATTCCGGCAAACGTGCGAATTGGTCTATCGGTGCCCCAGGTGGCCACTACGATGTCGTGCCTCCTGTTAATGATGCCGATGAATCTGGCCATGCTGAAAAATGCCAAGGTGGCGGGCCCCATTCAATGGGGCAAAATGCCGGCGAGATCGCAGTATGCGCTGATCGCCCTGGCCACGGAATTTACCTGGATGATGGCCTTGATGGGATACATCCGTTCATCAGTCCGCCTCTTCTGGCATGTCAATGAGGTGATGCGGGATAACTCGCCCTGGGCCTATACCCACACCATCGGGTTTGCTGCAAATATGATCTCCTTCAATGTTCTGCTTTTCTGGTCGACGATTCTATTCGTGTTCTGGCTGGCGGCATTTGCCGGTAAAAAATCGCCCCTACCGGAGATGCCCAAAGTGCAAGAATCCCCCGCTGTTCCGCAATTCACACCTCAATCGGTCAGTCGTTCCTGATGGGTTAGCCGGGAACGCTATGGAGGGATGAAGGAATGATGCATTCATAAAACCAGCGCCAGATTAGGGGTTGAAAGGAGCGTTCACGCATTCAAGGTGAGGTGCATACACGGACGGATGTGATGTTGAAGGAGGGCGAGATGATGGAATTTTGGGTTGCAAATCCTCTGATTGAAATGATCTTCGGGATAGTCAGCTTCGTGGGAGTCCTGGTGTTGGGATGGGCCAATCTTATGGTCGATCCCCCCAAAACCGCGGTAGTGATACCTGCCGACTTGAATGTCTGGGAAAGACATCGGTTGAGGCAGTCTCAAAGAAAGGAGGAGTAAAGGGTTTGTGTCGTTAACCGGAATTGGCAACCTTTGTATGGAGGAGCGTTTGATGTTGGTCACAAAAAGGCAATTTTTAAAAATTACAGCAGGCACTGTGGCGGCAGTGGCGTTGGCGGATAACGCGCTGGCGTTGACGGCATTACAACCGGTTGTGGAGGTGGGCAATCCTTTGGGTGAGTACCCGGATCGCTCCTGGGAGAGGGTCTATCACGATCAGTACCGGTATGACAGTTCCTTTACCTGGTGCTGTTCCCCGAATGACACGCATGCCTGTCGTATCCGTGCGTTTGTCCGGAACGGAGTCGTGATGCGCGTAGAGCAAAACTACGATCACCAAACCTATGAGGATATGTACGGGAATCGGGGAACCTTTGCCCATAATCCCCGGATGTGTTTGAAGGGGTATACCTACCATCGACGGGTGTATGGTCCATACCGTTTAAAGGGGCCCTTGATGCGGCGCGGCTGGAAAGCCTGGATGGATGCCGGAAGCCCGGAATTAGATCCAACGGTCATGAGCAAATATAAATTCAATGCGCGCTATTTGGATGATATGTTGCGGGTCTCCTGGGATACCGCGTTTACCTATTTGGCCAAGGCCATGATCGTCATCGCCAATCGGTATAGTGGCGAGGCCGGTGCGAGGCGATTACGGGAACAAGGGTATCCTCCGGAAATGATTGAGATGATGAAGGGCTCAGGAGTCCGGAGCATGAAATTCCGAGCCGGGATGCCTGTGTTAGGTGTCATCGGCAAAATGGGCATTACCCGGATGAACGGCGGATGTGGAGCTTTGTTGGATAGTTGGGTGAGAAAGGTCGGACCGGACAATGCGCAGGGGGGACGGTATTTTAATAATTTGACCTGGCACGGTGATCAGGATCCTTCGCAACCCTTCTGGTCCGGAGCGCAAGCCATCGATTGTGATCTGTCTGACATGCGATTCAGCAAGATGAATACAAGCTGGGGAAAAAATTTCGTCGAAAATAAAATGCCGGAAGCCCATTGGAAACTGGAGTCCATTGAGCGGGGTGGTCGAGTGGTGGTCATTACCCCGGAATACAATCCCACGGCGCAACGGGCAGACTATTGGATGCCGGTCCGACCCGAGACAGATGGAGCGTTATTCCTCGGGGCATGCAAAATTATTTTAGACGATGGCCTTCAGGACAGCGATTTTATTCGATCCAGTACGGATTTCCCCTTGTTGATTCGAACGGATACTCTGCAATATTTGGATCCGCGTGATGTTATTAAAGATTATGCCTTCCCGGATTTCTCCAAATCTTACTCCGGCAAAGTGCAAGGGCTTTCGCCTTCGCAAATTGCTCGTCTTGGAGGGTTTATGGTGTGGGATCTCAATCAGGACAAGGCGGTTCCGCTTCATCGAGAATTGGTGGGTTGGCATTTCAAAAATAGCGGTCTCGATCCGGCGTTGACGGGATCGTTCAGGGTGAAGTTGCTGAGTGGGAGGGAGGCGGATGTCATGCCCCTCTTCCAGATGTATCAAGTCCATCTTCAGGATTACGATCTGGATACTGTCCACCAAATTAATCGATGTCCGAAAGATTTAATTGTGCGATGGGCTCGAGATAACGGGACCATCAAACCGGCTGCGATTCATAATGGAGAAGGCGTCTGCCATTACTTTCATATGACCTCAATGGGGCGTGCGGCTGCCATGGTCATGACCCTGACCGGAAACATGGGAAAATTCGGTTCGGGATGTCATACATGGTCAGGAAACTATAAGGTTGGTGTTTGGGCGGCCACGCCGTGGTCGGGGGAAGGCATCGGGGTTCACACCGGGGAAGATCCGTTCAAGATCACGACGGATCCGAATGCCCATGGGAAAGAAATTAATTACCGTCCCTATTATTACGGCGAAGAGACGACATACTGGAACCACGGCGATACGGCATTAATTGTGAATACGCCCAAATATGGCCGACGGGTGTTTACCGGCAAAACGCATATGCCGACGCCGAGTAAATTCCGGTGGGTGGCGAATGTCAATATTCTCAATAATTCGAAACATCATTATGACATGGTTAAGAATGTGGATCCCCACATTGAAACGATTGTGACTCAGGACATTGAAATGACCTCTGACGTGAATCACGCCGATGTGTCATTTGCGGTAAACGGGTGGATGGAGTTTACCTATCCTGAAATGACCGCCACCGTATCCAATCCCTGGATGCAGGTATGGAAAGGCGGTATCCGGCCGTTGTATGACACGCGGAACGATTTGGATACGGTGGCGGGCGTCGCGGCCAAACTCACCGAAATGACGGGTGATGGCCGCTTCCGCGATTACTTCAAGTTTGTCTATGACAATCGCGTGGACGTGTATGTGCAACGGTTGTTGGATGCCGGTAGCACCTCCTATGGCTATTCGGCGGACACGATGTTGAAATCGGAAAAGGGCTGGATGGTGATGACCCGGACCTATCCTCGTATTCCATTGTGGGAGGAAACCAACGAATCGAAACCGATGTGGACCCGCAGTGGACGACTGGAAACATACCGGGTGGAGCCGGAAGCCATCGAATATGGGGAAAACTTCATCTCGCATCGGGAGGGAACGGAAGCGACACCCTACCTGCCGAATGCGATTATGTCCTCCAATCCGTATATCCGGCCGGATGACTACGGGATTCCAATCACGGCGCAACATCATGACGATAAAACCGTCCGCAACATCAAGTTGCCATGGGCGGAAATTAAACGGTACGCCAATCCACTCTGGGAGAAGGGGTATCAGTTCTATTGCGTGACGCCGAAGACCCGGCATCGGGTGCATAGCCAATGGTCGGTGAACGATTGGGTGCAGATGTATGAATCCAACTTTGGCGATGCTTATCGAATGGATAAGCGGACACCGGGGGTGGGTGAACATCAAATCCACGTCAACCCCTCAGCGGCCAAAGATCGTGGGATCAATGACGGGGACTATGTCTACGTCGATGGAAACCCGGTGGACCGGCCGTATCGTGGCTGGAAGCCCAGTGATCCCTATTACAAGGTGGCGCGGTTGATGATCCGGGCGAAGTACAACCCGGCCTTTCCGTATCATGTCACGATGGCCAAACATGCGCCGTATGTGTCGACGGCGAAGTCGGTGAAGGGGCATGAAACCCGGCCGGATGGACGGGCGATTGCGCTGGATACCGGGTATCAATCGAACTTCCGGTATGGGGCGCAGCAGTCCTTTACCCGCAGTTGGCTGATGCCGATGCACCAATTGGACTCATTGCCCGGCAAAATGGCGAATAAATGGAAATTCAAATGGGGTTTTGAAATTGATCATCATGCGGTCAACACGGTTCCGAAGGAATGTCTCATCCGGATCACGAAGGCGGAGGATGGCGGCATCGGCGGGCGTGGGCCGTGGGAACCGGTCCGGACCGGGTTCACGCCAGGTCAGGAGAATGAGTTTATGATCAAATGGCTGAAGGGTGATCATATTAAGATCAAAGTGTAGGTAAGCTGGAGGCTGGGGATATTTTTTCTATATTGACGTCTAGAAAGAAATATGATGAATACCTCCCCCCAGCCTCCTTCTTTTTTTGTGATCGTTGGACCTAAAAAATTCTTGTAAGCCTTTTATCATGAAAACTGTGGGGGGGAGCAAGATGAACCAGGTAGGACCCGTCGGTGAGCATACCCTCTGTATTTGTGGTGGATGATGATGAGGTGATTCGCTCAAATATTGCGAAAAAACTTTCCCGTTTACACTGCACGGTCCGTGCCTTTGAATCGGGAGAGGCCTTAATGGAATTTTTGAGAGATCATAGGGATGAACCTGATGTAATTTTGGTGGATTATAAAATGGGTGGAATGAATGGGGTGGAAACCCTGCATGCCATTCGAAAAAATTCTTCTGTTCCAGCCATTATCTTTACTGCGTATGAAGGTTGGATAGATCCGCAGGAAATAACACAAATTGGAAATTGTGAGGTCATAATCAAAACCGTTGATCTTCACAATCTCACGCATATGGTGAACGGGGTCTTGGCTTTGAGGAATTTACAAAAAAATGATTGTTGGACTGATACCGGGGGGTTGCCAACTTGAGGGTTGGCGGACCTGGCCCGGGCAGCCCCGAAATTTTCACTGAAACGGAGGATGACAATGCCTGAAGTGTATAATTGGCAGTTAGGACGAAAGATGCTGTATCCGTATGAGGAGCGGCATCCGAAATGGCAGTTCGCGTTTGTCTTTAACATCAACCGGTGTTTGGCGTGTCAAACCTGTTCGATGGCGGACAAGTCGACGTGGCTGTTCAGCAAAGGGCAGGAATACATGTGGTGGAACAATGTGGAGACGAAGCCGTACGGGGGCTATCCGCAGTTCTACGATGTGAAGATCACGCAGTTGATTGAGCAGGTCAATCCGGGCGGGCAGGTGTGGAACGTGCGGGTGGGCCGCAAACACCATGCGCCGTATGGGGTGTTTGAAGGGATGACGATCTTTGATGCGGGCGCCAAGATCGGGCAGGCGGCCATTGGCTACATCCCGACCGACCAGGAATGGCGGTTTGTGAATATTTATGAAGATACGGCCACCTCGATGCGGGCGATTGTGGAAGGGGTGGACAAGACGGGGTTTACGAAAGAAGAGCCGTGGAAAATGCAAGGCAGCAGCTTGCCGGAGCATGAGACGTACTTCTTCTATCTGCAACGCATCTGTAACCACTGTACGTATCCGGGGTGTCTGGCGGCGTGTCCGCGGAAGGCCATCTACAAGCGGCCGGAAGACGGGATTGTGTTGATCGACCAGAACCGGTGCCGGGGGTACAAGAAGTGTGTGGAGCAATGCCCGTTTAAAAAGCCGATGTACCGGGGCACGACGCGGGTGAGTGAGAAGTGTATCGCGTGCTATCCGCGGGTGGAAGGCAAAGACCCCTTAACGGGGGGCGAGCCGATGGAGACGCGGTGTATGGCGGCGTGCGTGGGGAAAATCCGGCTGCAAGGGTTGGTGAAGGTGGGCGATGACGGGCTCTGGGCGGAAGATCGCTGGAATCCGTTGTACTATGCCATTCGGGTGGAACAAGTGGCGTTGCCGTTGTATCCGCAATGGGGCACGGAACCCAACGGGTATTACATCCCCCCGCGGCAGGCACCGCGGGGCTACATCCGGCAGATGTTCGGGCCGGGGGTGGATAATGCGATTGAGAAGTATCTGGTGCCGAGCCGGGAGTTGTTGGCGGTGCTGCAGTTGTGGCGGGCGAGCCAGCAGATCATCTTCCGGTATGACGTGATTCCGGGGCCGAAAGTGTTTGAAACCCAGATCCATGGACGGAAGTTTGAGATGTACAACGACACGGTGTTGGGCTTCAACAAGTCGGGCAAGGAAGCGGTGCGGCAGCAAGTGGAAGAGCCGATTTACATCCGCCCGGCGGAGCGGGTGAACTGGCTGTAGGTTCCATGGTTATTTATGCAATGAAAGACGACCGGAATTATCAATATTCGGTTAGGCTGGAGGCCGGCTGGCGATTGAAAAATGCGTATCAGGGAAAAATCGCCACCCGGTCTCTCCCTGGTAAGGGGAGAAAGCCGGAAAGGGGGAATATAATGAATTGTCGGCGTTGTGCTGGTCTCATGCATTGTCTAAATATGGGAGATCATCTTAATGATTCAGGACAGTTATGGTCCGTGGCCTGGCAATGTTTTAACTGTGGAGAAATTGTCGATTCTTTGATTTTACAAAATCGCGAAAACGAACCCAGGCCCAAGGCGGGAAAGGCCCGCCTTAAAACGTTTTCACCATCCAGACAGATAATGCGGAAAAATGCTCAAACCATAGAAGCCTAACGGAGAACCGCAAGTCCGCTGCTGGAAGAGCACAACGGGGTGAATACGTTTCACCTCCTTGTGCTCTTCCCCGTTGAATAAATGAAAAAAACTATTTTTCATCACACCCGGTTTGTTTATTGGGAGTCAAAATTACAATTCGAAAAATGAGAGTTTTTTCATGAGTACGACGGGACATGGAAATTCAAATAAGAAGGATTACCATCTTTCCATAAGGGAATCATGGAGGATGTCAAGAGTCTGGATGGTACGGTAAACCGTGGTGTTTGGCCGTGGCCCTGGGTTCTGTATCGGGCGGGTATGTGGCATTTGAGGGCCTATGGTTCTGTTCTTCTCCCAGGGGATTGAACACGCGGCGGTGAACATGTTTGTCATGCCAGTCGGTATGGGAATGGGAGCTGAGATCGATAGGTCTCCCTGTAGGTTTTTGAGCAGGTGGACAACCTGGTTGGAGGGATGTTCTTCCAAGACCTGGCAATGTATTGTGCACATGGTTCTCCCACGATAGATCCTCAACAGGTTCAAGCCGTCAACCATAAGTCTTTTTTCTTATCCGCGCAGCCAAGCGGAAATTTCTGTCTGTGAACCAGAGGAAACCCATGCAGGCCGTGTTTTCCAAACCCCTCAGAGGATGGCACTTTATTCTGTTCAATATCACACTCGGTCTGGGGCACATTCTCGTGATGTTCAATGCCGGGTCCTATGTTGCGTTGTTGCCCCATGTCGCCGGCGACCTGGAAGGGGTGTTGCCGAGTTTCCTGACCTGGGCTCAGACGGATTTCATGATTGCTCTGGCGCTGGGCATTCCCATTGGTCGCACGCTGTCTGACCGGTACGGCCATACCCGTGTGTTTGTTGTCGCGTTTCTTCTGTATGCCGTGGCTTCGTATATTGGCGCCATCAGTCAGACCCATTGGGAATTTCTGAATGCCAGAATTGTTCAAGGGTTTGCAGGCGGCCTCACGATTTTTCTCTCACAAGATATGCTCCTCAAAGAATACCCGGCTCGGCTCAAGTCCATGGGATTGGCCATCTGGGGTCTGTTTACCATTACGCCGTTTACCATTGGTCTTCCTGTGGGAGGGTGGATCGCGGATGATCTCGGGTGGCGTTATCTGTTTTATATGGATGTGGTCCTCTCCCTGGTTGTCGTCGGTTTCATGGGTTCGTTGCTGTATGGTCGGGGATTCCCTCGACGACGTACCAGGTTTGACTTCGTGGGATTTTTTTTATTGGCCGTCATTTTGGGCGGCATTCAGACTCTTCTGAACATGGGGAACGATTTTGACTGGCTTGACTCGCCATTCCTCCGTGGCGTCCTCATCGTCGTCATCGTGGCATTGCCTTGTTTTATTATCTGGGAGTTTGGCGAGCGCCATCCTATTCTGGATCTCCGGTTGTTCGCCGACCGGAATTTTACCATCGGGGTGATCTGTTTGGTGGTCGGATTTTTTTCGATCCAGGGATTACTCACACTGCTGATCGTCCAGCTTCAATTGTTGATGGGGTATTCCTCGTTACTTGCCGGTATGGCGCTCCTCCCCATGGTGTTTTTAGGGGCTCCGATGATTGCCCTGATGCATGAGCTCTCCAAACGGTTCGACGTTCGGATGCTGGCGAGTCTTAATTTTCTTGGGTTTGCATTGACTTTATACTGGATAGGCCAATACGACGATCCTCACTCATTTGATCAGATTTTCTGGCCGATGCTGCTTGAAGGTCTATTCCTGGGATCATTTTTTACTCCGCTCACTGTGCTCATGCTGCATCGCTTGTCTGGCGTTCAAATAATACGTGCAGCGGAAACGGCCAATCTCTTGCGGATTTCCGCCGGGGCGTTTGGGATTACGTATCAGGAGGTTGTACATTTCCGGCGTCTCCCCTTCCATCAGCTTCATCTGGCGAACCATTTTGGCGGGAGGCAGTTTGCGTCATTCGATGTGTTGGGAGGATTCTCGACCAAACTGAATGGCGCTGGGCTCGATGCTGCCATGGTCAATGGCAAGCTCCTGGCCCTTGTCAGGCAGTATGCGGGAATTCTGGCCATGAGCGATGCGTTTCTGCTTGCCAGCTCGATGTTTATGGGATTAGCCGCGCTCGTCTGGTTGGCCTATCCCACTTACCTCCCGTTGTATCCAAGCCGGGATGAAGAGTTGAAAGAAATGCGGTCCGAAGCACTCCTTGAGGAGCCGCTATGAGGCATGCCGTCGTGGTGAGATTACAATGGGTTCTTGCGTTCGGTATGTGCGCCCTGCTCCTTTGTGCTGGTTGTGCCTGGATTCCTCCAGGCGAAGCCCCCGCCGAATTCTTAGAACCGGATTCCATGGAAGAGGCACTGTCCCATGCAATTCATCACGAACCGGAGGAGCCAATCCCGGAATGGCCTAACGATCGTTGGTGGCAAGAGTTCGGCAGCCCTGAGCTGGACGAGTTGATTGACACAGGTCTCAAGAATAACCCCGGTCTCAAGGTTGCTTACGCCCGTCTCCACGAGGCGCATGCCCTGGTCCGCGTCGAAGGTGCGAGGTTGCTGCCGTTCCTGGAGGCCGACGCTGAATTGACCGCAGAGCGGATTTCCGAACATGGCGTGTTTGCGGCCCTTAATCCTGAGGTGGCGGGGATTGATATTGCGCTGGGCCTCATCAATCCATTGAGTTTTCGATGGGAGTTGGATTTCTGGGGGAAGAATCGCGCCATGATGGAATCTGCCATGAGCAGGGAATTGGCCCATCATGCGGAATGGGCAGAGGTGCGGTTACGGTTAACCACTGCGATCGCACGCTCGTATTTTCGCAGGGTTGCATTGCGCCAGCAGCTTGAGGTGGTCGAGGCTATGGTGGAACTTCGTCGCGATCTCTTGAATCTGGCGAAGATTCGATTTCGGTCCGGCCTGGATGATGGCAACTCGGTCATGAGGGCCACGGCGGAGTTAGAGGCGGCGAATAAACGCCAAGCCGGTACCAGGGAGCAGTTGGACTTTCAACAATATCTGCTGGTCAGACTGAGCGGTCACGGGCCTGATTGGGGAGAGCATGTCTTCGCTGATAGGGTGACTCTACCCCGGCGAATTCCCTTGCCGCCCGAATTGCCGATCGGGTTGTTGGCGCACCGACCGGATCTCGCCGCCGCCAAATATCGAGCCGAGGCTGCAGCAAAGTTGATCAAGGTGGCGAAGACTCGATTTCTTCCCACTATCGATCTAAACGGGTTCGTGGGTTTTAGAGCTCTGACTCTGGCGAGCGGGGCCGGTTCTTTGGGGAATCTTCTGTTTTCCTCGTCCAGTCTTGCGTATGGGGGCGGACCGGGTCTGCGGCTTCCCTGGTTCGAAGGCGGTCGCCTCCGTGGAGAACTAGAGGCACAACGGAGAGAATATGACTCGGCAGTGGAACTCTATAACGATACCTTGCTGGAAGCCATGCGGGAAGTTGCCGACAGTCTGAGTGTCTGGCATGAGACTCGCTCGATGCTTGAGGCACACCGTCGGCTCCTGACCTCGGTTTGGAACGACCGGCACCTTGTTGAAGTCCGCTTTCGCACCGGTCTGGACGATCGCCGTGAGGTGTTAAAACAGCAGCATGCGGTATTGGATCAGGAGTTCGCCCTGAAGGCCCTGGAAGCCGATCAACTTGTGTCGATGGTGGGTTTGATTGAAGCTTTGGGTGGGGGGTACCCCATCGTTCAAGAATCCTCTCAAGCAAGGAAATGACATCATGGATACCCCTATGCTGAAAATTCGCCCTAAGGAAATTCGTCGCCGGCGTAACCGCAGGCTCTTGTTGGTGGGTGTGATTCTCGTTGCGGCGGTATTGGCTTATGGGGGGTACTGGTGGTACTACGCCCGTTTCTGGGTGTGGACCGATAATGCTTTTATTGCCGGCAACCTCGTCACGTTGGAGGCCCAGGCAACGGGCATTATCACTCAAGTCCTCGTGGAGGAAACCCAGTATGTGGAAAAAGGCGATCTTCTCATTCGTCTTGATGAACACCAGGCCCAGGCCAAATTGGGCCGGACGCGGGGCTTACTGGGAGGGGAGGTGCGCAGAATCGCGTCATTGTTCGCCCAGAGGCGGCAGATCCAGCAAAAATTTACCTCCAGGATGGCTCGACTCGACTTAGTACGCCATGATGTGGCCCGTTTCCGTGAGGCGCTTCCGAGTGGAGCCATTTCCGAACAAATCCTTCAGAATGCCCTTGATAAGATGCGTGCCCTTCAAGCCGAAGTCAGGGAAATCCGTGAGGAATACCAATCCATCACCGCGGAGGTGGGGGGCGTGAATATCATGGATCATCCCGCTGTAGAAGCCGCCAAGCATGAATTCATCGCCGCCTATCTCGAATACATCCGGCAGCGCATTCGGGCGCCGGCTTCGGGCCATGTGGCCAAGCGAAAGGCCCAGGTCGGTGACCAGGTTCATCCGGGTGTTCCATTGATGACGATCGTGCCTTTGGATCATCTGTGGGTGGAAGTCAATTTACGGGAAACCGAAATGCAGCAGGTCCGTCCCGGTCAGTCGGCACTGATAAATGTGGACGTATACGGGAAACACCATACATACCATGGGATGGTCGAAGGGTTGGTGCCCGGCACTGGCAGTGTATTCGCTCTGTTGCCTCCTGAGAATGCAACCGGCAATTTCATTCATATTGTGGAACGCGTGCCTGTGCGCGTGGCTTTTTTGAAAGATGAAATCCTTGAGCACCCCGTTCGCCCGGGATTGTCGACCAAAACCTATATCCATGTGAGCGAGCCGGGACGCCCTCTGGATGTCTCGCTGGCAGAGGCTTCCACTCAGGAGTATGAAACGAACATCTATGCCGATGAACTTACCGATGCAGAATCCCTGGCACATGAGATCATCATGGAGAACCTTGTTTTGAAAGGCGATCGGCCAGAACCGGCATAGCGGGTAGAGTCGCGCCGGTTCAGAAACCCTAAATACCGGGAGGCCGTCTACTTGAGGGTGGAGGACAAAAGACTTCTCCCTTCGATTCACAATCTTTCCTGTATTATGTGATGAAAGTTTAAGTCCACTCATACTCTGCCTGCATCTTGAAGGCCTGTGCTCTGTTCTTGCCGGCCAACCGAACGGGCCGTCCTCATCCTGAAGTTCCATTCTTCATTCTTAAGATATCCTCAACCAAGCCTGCTCTTTACTTGTTGAGCATTGCAGTAAAACTGCTTCCCACGAAAAGCGGTGGTGGAATCGTGGTGGACGGCAGCGATCCTTCGTGGCATTCCAGCCGATTGCTTATATTATGTGCCAAAAGAGGCCACGAAAATAAGGCCAATTGGTAGATAGCGGGTGAAGCGTTTGGCGGCTCGCTATTTGCTTATCGAAAAGAAACGAAAAGGTATGGTCATGACTCAAAGAGGAAATGCATGAAAGGAGAGAATGTTCCGCTATAGAGGGGGTTCCTATTCCCGGAGACCGTCATTACTTAAAGGGCCGGCATCGATTATTTATCAGGAGGGGATGTTCTATGTTGTCAGGGAAGAAAGTGTATGAGGGCGTGAAAGTCGTTGTCGCGTGTGCAGGGATGGTGCTCATGATGAGTGCCATGGGACATGCGGGAGAGGGCATTCAGGAGGAAGCGGATTCCCATGCTGGTCATAACGTGGCGGCAGCGTCAGGAAAGACGAAGAATTGGGTAGAGAGGTTGAAAGGGCAGACGATCGTGGAGGACTCGATTGAGGGGAATCCTGAGCGTGCGGCGAAGGTGAATCGGCAGCATGAACGGATAATGTCGAAAATGGGACATCAAATGCAGGCCGATTTGAAGTTGATGGAGGGTAGTGGGGCCTATGACACCGCCACGATGCTCCATCAATACGGAGCCGGCCCGGCAGACTATCTTCTGGCTTCGGACAATGAAATTGAACCCGTCTCGGGTCAGCCTGGACTCTGCCCGGCTGGTGTGCCCGAAAAGCATTACGATATTTCAGCCATCGACGTGGAAATCACGTTGAATAGATGGCTCGACTACTATGTCGGCTACATGTATGTCCTCACTGAAAATCTCGAGAAGGTGCGGGAGGAAGAAGCGGCAAATGCCGCGGCCCGTGAGAAGGAAGGCTACGACCCCGGCGCGGTTGAGACCGGTTTGCAGAATAACTGGATTCAGCCATTGGTGATCCGGGGCAATCAGGGTGATTGCGTGAGGTTCACTCTCCGCAATCAGTTGATAACCGGAGAAGGGGTGAGTTTGCAGATCGGGGGATCAAGTATGATGGTGAGCACCACGGGCCAACCGGCGACAACCACGAACCCCGATGCGATCGCTCTTGAAGACAAAGTCGTGGAAATGGAGTGGTATATTCCACCGACGATGCAGGAAGGGGGACGGCAGTTTCATAGTTACAGCAATGATCGTGAGTTGACGGTGATGGGCCTGATGGGCACTTTTGTGGTGGAACCAAAGGGTTCGACGTATCTGAATCCGCTCGGTGCAGGGGAACCGACACCGATGACCAGTGGTTGGCAGGCGATCATCAAAAACGGCACCGGTCCGGATTTTCGCGAGTTCGTCCTCATTTATCATGAAGTCGGCGATGAAGCCTTTCGTCCGGTCAATAAGCATGGTGACTTTATTCCGCAGCGGGATCCAGTCACCGATGTGTACCGGCCCGTCGCGCGGGCGTTGAACTATCGAAGCGAACCGTTTGGTGTGGACAACATGCAAACGCAACATGAGTATTTCGGATTTGAGGACGAGTCAATGGCCTACAGCGCCTATACCTTCGGTGATCCGGCCACCACTGTGCCTCGCAGTTATTTGGGGGATCCGGCCAAGTTCCGGCTGGTGCATGGGGGATCGGAGGTTTTCCATTCCCATCATCCCCATGGCGGGTCAATTCGGTGGCCCAGGAGTCCCCGTGCGATCGACGAAATGCCCCTGTGGCACACCGCAAAAAACGGTCCGGTGAAGTTTCCGGTTGTCCGGACAAAGACTGACCGTGTCGATGTGGAGGTGATCGGGCCGTCCGAGGCCGTTGACCTGGAAACCGAATGTGGATCGGGACTCTGTCAGCAATTGGCTGGGGATTTTCTGTTTCACTGTCATGTGGCGCATCACTATATCGCCGGTATGTGGGGCTATTGGCGGGTATACAATACTATCCAGCAGGGAGAAGTTCACAACGATACGATGCCCGACCTTCGCGAATTACCGGATCGCAAGGGACGGATCAAGGCGGGTGTCACATCGGACCAGCTTATCGACAAAAAAGTGGATTGGTTCGGCAAAGAGTTTAAAATTATCGAGAAAGGTACAACGGATTGGAAAGCCAATCCGGCTGTCGTCACAGTGAAAGACTGGGTGGAAATGCAGTTGCCCCCTCAGGGCAAGCCCGGTCACAAAGATGATGAGAGAGAACAGATCCTCTCCTATGATGCGACGGTGTTGGACTGGATTTGGAACGGCAACCGGGCGATGACCGAACGGGAAAATACTATTCCCAATCCACGATACCAATCTCCGGCTCCCGGCGAGCGCTTGCCGATTCTGTTTGAGCCCACCACCGGCAAGATCGCATGGCCACACTTGAGGCCTCATTTTGGAAAACGGGTGCCGTTTTCTCAAAATCACAATCCTTCTCCCTGGCTGGAAATGATCCATTTAGATGATGATGGTCAGATGAGTTCCTATCCGGCAAAGCCTGGAGAAAACGGACGATGGAGCCTGTGTCCAGCCAATGCCGGCTCCAAAAAGTTTAACGTGCATTTCATCAAGACCCCCATGATGGTGGCAGATAAACAAGGGGATGAACCGGCTATCATCGATCCGGACGGGACGATTTATGTTCTGCATGAAGAGGAGGAAGAGGTTCGAAACAATAATGATAAAAGACATCCGTTGGTCGTGAGATCGAACGTGTACGACTGTGTCGACTGGATGCTGACAAGCGAATGGGTTGATGACGACAATTTCAACATGCATGCGTCGAAGATCAACACCCATTGGCATTTCATGCAGTTCGACAATCAATCGTCGGATGGTGTGATTACCGGCTTTTCATATGAACAATCCGTGCGACCCTTTACGATGATGGAAAAGACGACTGACAAGGGTCTGCCGCTGCCGATGAATACGGTCTTTACGAAACCGGGTAAGAAAGGTGATCTAACCATCACGGTGAAAAATGCCGCGCAGTATCATCCGAAGAACGAGATTCTGATCGGGGCCGATAACGTGAAGGATAACGAAATCGGGCGCATTAAGGCCATAGATGGGAATCAAATTACGCTGTATCGGCCGTTAGAGCATGATCATCCGGTTGATGACATCGTGACAGTGGAATTCGTAAGACAACGATTCTGGGCGGATGCGGATGTGGGCACCGTGTTCTGGCATGACCATGCGGTCGGCCGTGTAACTTGGGGACACGGAGGTTTCGGGACGATGATTGTTGAACCCTGGGGCTCGACCTATCACGATCCCAAAACGGGCGAACCGATCCGGAGTGGACCGGTGGCCGATATCCATACGGTTGAACCGGTAGGCTATGGAGTGAATGGGAGCTTCCGTGAACTGATGGTGCAGTTGAACGACAGTGTGCCGCATTCCGTCAACATCGTCACTGCAGGTAATCCTCCGGGCCAGCCGATTGAGGTCGCGCTGGAAGCGGGAAAGACGATCTCATTTCCCATGCCTGAACATATTCCCATGACACCGATGCCGTTCCTCAATGGGGGAACCCACACCACCGGCGGCAGTTTTAACTTCCGGGCCGAACCGGTTGCGGCCAGACTCAAGGCAAACCCCGATTTCTCGAACATCTTCAGTAGCCATGTTCATGGGGATCCCTATACGCCAATGGTCAGGGCCTATCTCGGCGATACGGTCGTGTTCCGGCTCTTGGAGACCATGACCAACGAATCCATGGTGTGGACGTTGTCAGGGCATACCTTTCTGACCGAGCGGTATGCCGGTGATGCCAACCGGAAAAATTCCATCCACATTGGTATCGCAGAGCGATACGACCTCGTGGTTCCGCAGGCGGGCGGGCCTCGGCTCCAGCCTGGTGACTACATCCATTTTAACGGACGTTCTTCAAAGTTCTCGGAAGGAGCCTGGGGTATTCTGCGGGTATTGGATAAGGAGGTGCCTGATTTACAAAAGCTGCCGGCCGGTTATTCCGGTCGTAATGAAATTCCAGAGCCTCGTCCCGTCTGTCCTGCCGGGGCTCCGGTCAAATCATTTAATGTGGTGGCGATGGATTTTCCGTCCATGAATTTCAATACGAAGGCACCCGAAGCCGTTGAGGTCGATTTCGAACGGAACATTCTGCTCCGGAATCCGGAGGGAAAAATTTATGTGCTCGAAGAAGATGTCGCAAAGACCGCCAGTGGCCTTCAACCGATGCCGCTGACTCTGAGAGCCAATGTGGGCGACTGTCTCAAGATTCACTTGACGAATCAAATGAAGGAAAGCCGCGCCTCCTTTTCCGCGCTTTCCCTCGCCTTCGATCCTAAAAATTCGTTAGGAGCCAACGTCGGGCAGAATCCAGGTGACCAAACGGTTTCGCCTGGAGAAAGCCGGACATACACATATTATGCCGATCCGTTTTTAGGTGAGATTGCCTCATTAGTATGGGACTGGGGCAATGTTATGCACAATCCTCGAAACGGGCTTTACGGCGCGATCATTATCGGGCCGAAGGGCGCGATGTATCGTGATCCCAAAACAGGTGCGGATATATCCAATAAGAATAGTTGGATTGCCGATGTGATCGTGGACCGGACGGTAACCGGATACGAAGACCGACCAAATTATCGGGATGCGGCCTTGTTCTTCCAGGACGAGGACAACATCATCGGTACGAGCTTCATGCCTTACGTGCAGAACGTGGCTGGGCTGGTCGGGGTGAATTATCGAGCGGAGCCCTATTTGTTCCGTGAGGAACAGGGATGTACGTTGGATAGGATATTCCAGCCCTGTTCTAAGGAAAACCCGGAAGATCCCATCACGCCGGTCATCGAGGCCCATGCCGGTGATCCCGTTCGCATTCATGTCTTCGGTGCCAGCAATGAACAAAATGGGATGTTCGGCGTTGAAAGTCATGAATGGCCCATTGAACCATTCATGCGAGGAGCCGATCAAATCAACGTCGTGGAGTTTTCGGGGTCGGAAGCGTTGGATGCCTTCATTCCGGCCGCAGGTGGGCCATATCAACGCACCGGGGATTACGTCTGGAGCAACCAGCGGTTGCCCTATTCCCAATCAGGGCAATGGGGATATTTACGTGTCCTCCCAGGGAGTGATCAACGAATCCTGCCGTTGGATGGAAGGGCTCCTGGGGGTAAAGAAGCCAAGTTGCCACACGAGCAAGTGGTTCTTATTAAACCCGTCGACCTGAAATAAACCGGCAAAGTTTTTAGTTGGCGGGTTTGGGAACGGGGAAGCCGATACACGGCTTCCCCGTGCTGGTCACAATTCCATAAGACAGGATGGTGCAAAACATTTGAAATTTTATGCTGGCGGAGGAATAAATGAAACGCACGGTGGTACAGATGCTTGGGGTGATTTTGGGTGTCCTGGGAATGGGGGCCATCCCGGTTTGGGCCTATGAGGAAAGTCAGGTCAAACAAGGAGGAACGATTCGTGGGCAAGTGACTGTAGCTGGAGGAATGCCTAAAGCCATGGCCTTTAATTTGGTCACGATTCCCGATCCGGTTTTTTGTGGGCGAATTTCAACCGGAACAGGATGGCGTATTGTTGAAGATTTCATACTTGGCTCTCAGGGATCGCTGAAGGACGCGATCGTAATGCTCAAGGGTATTGAAAAAGGAAAAGCGTTTGAGTTGCCGAAAGTGACCATCGAAGCCAAGGATTGTGATTTTCTCCCATTTGTCAATGTCTTGAGGGATCAGGATGAATTGACGGTCATTAATATGGATCCAGTGGAACATGATATCCAGGGATACGAGACGGCTCGTGATCGTGGGGCCAGGGTCTTGTTTAATCGCCCGCTTCCAATGAATCCATTTCATAAAGTATTGGATTTGCTCAACAGACATGATCATTTACCCGGGGAGCCAATGATCGAAAACATACATTTGCAGAAGGATCGGAATATCTTTGTGATGCAATGCGGGTTTCACCCCTATATGTTTTCCTGGGGGATGGTGGTGGACAATCCCTATTATGCGATTACAACCGAGGATGGCCGGTTTGAGATATCCGACATTCCACCAGGAACCTATACCTTATCAGTCTGGCATGCGGGAATGAAGAAATACCTTAACCGTGAGGTGACCATTGAACCGAATGGGGCATTGTCAGTGAATTTCGAATATCAATCACCCGCGGGCCGCCGCAGTGTTCATGAAATTCAAGAAAATCCCCATTTTGGATTGGGCCTATTAGGGGAGGAAGTTATCATCCCTTCACTTCGTCTCCAGCATCCCTCATGACAGGCATCAGGAGCAGGTTTTTGCATGCGGTAGGAGGGTGTCTCTGTTTTGAAGAACCGGGAAATTTTGAGGCGAGTTGTTTCTTACCTTCCATTTCTAGACAATCGAATTCTTGCTTGTATACAACTTCCTTATGATGTGGCCCGTCTTCCAGGTTACCATCCTGGAAAAGGCCAAGCATGCGGGAATGCCGACTCTCAGGGTAAGGGGGTGTTGGACAATTCCGCCAACGATGTTCCCTGCTTTCGCAGGAGAGGCTGGATGCCTACCCGCTGAAGGGTTTGGACCCGCAAGCACACAGGCAAGTCGCTGCTTGGGCGTGCGCACATACCCCTCTCTACGCTCTCCTCCCCACAAAAAAGGCTGCGGCCTTTCTCTCGTGAAGCTGCAGGCCAGAATTGGGTAAGCCTTTTGGGACATTCCTAACATTTTCCTCTCCCGGACCTCGTCACACGTATGCCCATGAAAAGGGCCGAATATTTGAAATATTCAACAGCCGCAGTAATGCTTCCCTATCGCTAGATCGCAATCCATCCCCGCATACAAACGTGGAAGCCCCGCCCTTTTGGCGGAGATTATGACTGCTCGCTCCTTACCTTCTCCCCATTTTTTACTGCGAGTGCCATTTTCCGGTAATACGGAAACCTATTGCCCATAAGGGCTCTATGGAACCACACATCGCTGATTTGTGGGTTCATCCCGACTGGCCTCCGATTGGAGCGAATATGAACGAGCCAGATTGTGTGGTATCGCACAAAAGACATTGGCTGAGGTCCGCAGCATTTCGTTAAGTCCTTGTTGCCGAACCGTTATTGTGGGTGCTCAATCGTTTAATCATCTGGTATGAATTTTGATCATTAATTAGCGAGTTACCTACAAATGGTCGGAGTTTTTGAAGAATGCTGGAGTATCAAAACGGAGTGAACATTCAGTCTACCTGACCAGGGTATTTTGAGAGTTAAACGTACGAGTCGCATAGGAAACATGACGGGTAGAGGCTAAGAAGAAAAGAATATTCAGGAACTTGGCAAGGGAGGGCTACTCTTTGCCTCGATTATTATTAGCCAGTCTTCAAGCGGTCCTCCTAATAGGAATATTGGTCAAAGTGGGATGTCATGGGACCAGTCCTCTCATCAATCTTCATGACTCCGCCCCTTTCCCAGATCCACCATCCATGGGCGTCCAGTCTGATCGGCAAGGGGGCTTCATGGTGAAAAATGCAAAACAAGATGTGAATCTTAGGGCCAAACGGCATGCGCAATTCTTTGGCCCTGACTTGGAGTGGGCCTCCAGCGCCAAATTTTTGGAAAAATATTATAAAAATGAATCGCTGGTCCAAGAACGATAGCCACTCTATATGGTGAATCGGCGAAGGTCGCTTTTCATTTTGTAATGATTGAAGTCCGCCAAGTAAAAAAGATGGGGATTGATCAGGAGGATAATATGAAATCTCTTCATTGGATTCTCCGATGGTAGAGGCCGGGAAGAAAAGATCAGTCAGGCCGGTGGGCCTGAGGAAGGTCTCTCATGAAGCGGTCATTACCAACTGGGATTCAGGGAGTCCTGCTAGCAGGATTATGGGTCTGTGTGGGGTGTGGGAGTCCTCACGCTCCTCTCGATCTTAATAGTTTTGACCCTTCCCAAGATCAACAGTTTATTGCCGACCAGTATCGTCGGCAGGCCGCACTTATGAAACAAACTGCCGAAGATTTGAAGAGTAAGGCCGAACGTTATGCGCAACTTTTTGGCGCGGACTCAGAATGGGCCACCAGCGCAAAATTATTGGAGAAATTTTATGAGCAGGAAGCGCAGAATCGGGAACGTTTAGCCATTCTGCATGCCGAGGCAGGCAGGCTTCATCCTCACTCTCCGCATTTTGAAACGCGTTAGAAAATAGTGCAAGAGACGTTTGAGTCTCTTGCTACGGAGGCCAACATGAAATCTCTTCCTCGGATTTTTCAATGGTTAGTCCTTGTCGGCGTGCTGCTATCCGTGGGTTGTGGGGTTTCCGTGAAGCCAGGGGAACGGGGGCTGAGATGGTACCCCTTATCTGAAGGTCTTATGAACGAGCCCCTTCAAAATGGATTTTACTGGCGAGCCTTCTGGAATGATATTTATGTTTATTCGGTTCAGTGGGGAAGCTTCACCGAGGAAGTGGATGCACTGAGTTCAGATGATTTGCAGGTGAATGTCAAAAGCGCGATTATCATCCGTCCCATACCGGAAGAAATTTATTTTTTGGCCCAAGAAGTCGGGCCTGATTGGTATCCCAAGGTTGTACGGCCTGAGTTCCTTTCCGCCGTTCGGAGTGTGGTTTCAGGGTATCCCATGGTGAGTGTCCCCGAAAAGAGCACGGAAATTGCCCATAAGGTTCAGGGAGTCCTGGAGGAAAAATTAAAGGGGCGTCACCTTGAGATTCGGAGTATCGCCCTTTCTGATATCGATTGGCCCAAAATGGTTTTGGAAGCGATTGAACGAAAACAGGCGAAGGAACAAGAGAAAGAACAAAAGGAATTTGAACTGATTATTGCGACCAGAGACGCTGAAATTGCCAGACGACGTGCCAAAGGCGAAGGAGATTCTCTGATGATCCGAGCCGAAGGTGAAGCAGAAAGCCTCAGAATTCGGGCCGAAGGACAGGCTAAAGCCCAGGAAAATATACTAAAAACCCTAACCCCCGAATATTTGCAATACAAATTGTATGATTCGCAAAATTCAAAATTCGTGATTCTTCCAACCAACATGCAGGTTCCCCTTCTTCTGAACACGGAATCGACGCAACTTCCTCAAAGAAATGCCGTCCCATGAATTCCTTCCACTGAGATGTGACGGTGAAATGTATTGTCTGTGTGCATTGGCTTTGCTTGGTGATTGTTAATCCTGGCCATAACTGAAGAGGTGAACCATCATGACCGATCAAAAACACACCGAAGGGAATCAGTGGGCGGTCATTTTGGCCGGGGGAGATGGACAACGAATGAAGCCATTTATTCAAAGTTGGTTGGGATATCCCAAGCCCAAGCAATATTGCGCCTTTGTCGGGGAGCGGTCAATGTTGCAACATACCTGGGATCGAGCTGATCGAGCCGGTCATTCGGAAAATCAAGTGACAATTATCGATAAATCGCATAACCAGGAAATTTTTCGGCAGATGGAGACTCATACGAAAGGGCGCATCGTTATTCAACCCAGAAACTGCGATACGGCCGCAGGGATTTTCCTGGCATTGGCCTATATTAATCATTGGGATCCTAAGGCTATTGTGACCATTTATCCCTCGGACCACTTTATCGCTCCTCAGGAACAATTTACGAAAATGATAAAGGAGACGGTTTCAGCCGTAACCAGGTTGAAAGAGCGGATCATCCTTCTGGGAGCGACGCCCAATTCTCCGGAAGGAGAGTATGGATGGATCTGTCCGGGTCACCCGTTGATAAGGAATGCAGGGTTTCCTGTCCGAACGGTGAAAGAATTTATTGAAAAACCGGATCAAAAAACGATTCAGACTTTAAGTCGGAACGGAGGAATTTGGAATACGATGATTGTTACAGCCTATGGAAGCCGACTGTGGAGCTTGGGGGAACTCTGGTGTCCGGATATGATGGAACTTTTTCATCAACTGAGAAAAGTGATTGGATTGCCTCAAGAATCCCTGACGTTAGAGAGGATTTATCAGGCCATGCCCCAGAGAAATTTTTCAAAAAATTTCCTGGAAAGGATTGTTTCACACCTGGCTACCATAGAATTACAAGGCGTTCTTTGGAGTGATTGGGGTCGGCCGGAGAGGATTATTGAGACATTAGGCTTTTTACGAAAAAAACCGGCTTTTCCTTTACCTCAAATGGCTTCATAGCCCTTCCATACGATCATCTATGGCAAAAGTTTTTTAAATTATTCGCGTAGATTTCTTCCTCCAATCTCGAAAATTTCAGTTTGGCATTCAGGTAATGCCTGCCTCAACAATCCATATTCTTTGTGGGATACCCCCCCTTCTTTTTATCCAACCTCGTTAGGATTCTCAAAACGGAATCTGGTTTCCAATTGGGAGGGTATCGATTGGACCGAATTTTTCCCTGGACATAAATTGGGTGGCTACCCTCCCACTAGGAATCTCTACGTTAACCATTTAGAAGACTGAAACAAAAAAGTATTGAAATCGTGAGGTAACCGTTGATTCCAATGAGACTCGTTTTGCTAATTTGGCACGTCAATCGGCAGAGGGTCGCCGGCGTGTTCATGAAATGCAGGACTCCCCTTCATGTGGAATAGAATTTTCAGGTAAAGGAATGGAGATTACTCCCACAGTATTTCTTCAAAAATTATCCTAGCCCAAAGTTAACTTTGATTGGAGAAACGATCGTCGCATCATCAAGGATACCGATCCAATTGTGACTGTGAAACCTAATAGACCTGCCGGTCGGCATTCTTAGATTCCCTCATGTTGTTCATTTTCCCAAGCTCTGGCGTAGTCGGGCAGGTGCTCATCAACTTCCCAAATGAGATCGGGTCCGGTAAAGACCGGACCGGTCAAACAGCCTGGTGCCTTTCAGATTCTTTCAAATACACCAGGCAGCTCAAGTATTCTCTATATCTTGTGCATGTCTTAATTCATGGTTTTGTAACCCTTTCATTTTCCGTGGATGTCCCTGTCATTCAAGCCCGAATACCCCTTTCCCCCTTTTGTCCTACCTTATTGTTTAATTCACCAACCCGAATTCATTTTTTTGCCGAGTGTGTGCTCTGTTTGGAACAGTCGGCTTGTCTATATTCCAATTTATAGAAATATGACCTTCCTATGTTTTGCAGAAAAACAGAACTCCTGAAAAGTTGAGGCAAAAATCCATGGCATTGAAATTTCGAGGTTTCGCGAGTGGTTCGCGATTGTTTTCGCGACACGGTTGTTTTTCCATAACAAGCAGAAACTTCAATTAACCTCTCATTTTCAATGAGTTAAGAAAAATAACGGGAGAATAATAGTTTGGACTAAAGATTGCTAATAATGTGGGAGGAAGAATGTGGTGACACTGGTGACCAGTGTTTGTTCAGTATTTGTTTGCATTGGGATGGTAAGAAAGGAGGTGTTAAGCAGGTCTGATTTGAAGTCCAATTACGGAAATCTTTATTAATTATGGCTATCCGTAATGAGTTTTTTAAAAAAAAGGAGGTCTTTTAATGTTTCTTTCTAGACGTCAATTCTTGAAAGTTTCTGCGGGGACTGTGGCGGCAGTCGCACTTGCCGATAAGGCACTGGCCTTAACGGCTTTACAGCCAGTCATTGAAGTTGGCAACCCTCTTGGTGAATATCCCGACCGTTCATGGGAACGGGTCTACCACGATCAATATCGTTATGACAGTTCGTTTACCTGGTGTTGTTCCCCCAACGATACCCATGCCTGCCGCATTCGGGCGTTTGTGCGGAACGGGGTCGTGATGCGGGTTGAGCAAAATTATGACCATCAAACATATGAAGATCTCTATGGCAACCGTGGGACGTTCGCACACAACCCCCGTATGTGTTTGAAGGGGTTTACGATGCATCGCCGGGTGTATGGTCCATACCGTTTAAAGGGGCCCTTGATGCGTCGAGGGTGGAAACAATGGATGGATGACGGGAGCCCTGAGTTTACTCCTGCCATTCAGACGAAATACAAGTTTAATGCGCGGTATTTGGACGACATGTTGCGGGTGTCCTGGGATACGGCGTTTACCTATTTAGCGAAAGCCATGATCATCATCGCCAACCGGTATAGCGGAGAATATGGGGCGCGCAAACTGCGTGAGCAAGGCTATCCCCCGGAGATGATTGAAATGATGAAAGGTTCTGGAGTCCGGTCATTTAAATTCCGGGCCGGCATGCCTGTTTTGGGGATCATTGGGAAAATGGGCATTACGCGGATGAATGGCGGCTGCGGGGCCTTATTGGATTCCTATGTCAGAAAAGTTGGGCCTGAAAATGCTCAAGGAGGGCGATACTGGAATAATTATACCTGGCACGGTGACCAGGATCCTTCCCAGCCCTGGTGGAATGGAACTCAAAATTGCGATGTCGATTTGAGTGATATGCGATTCTGTAAATTTAACACCAGTTGGGGGAAAAACTTCGTCGAGAATAAAATGCCGGAAGCCCACTGGAAGCTTGAGTCTATTGAGCGTGGTGCGCGAATTGCGGTCATTACCCCGGAATACAATCCGACGGCGTATCGAGCCGACTACTGGATTCCTATTCGTCCCGAGTCAGACGGTTCCTTCTTTTTAGGGGCGTGCAAAATGATCGTGGATGAGGGTTTGTTCGATGCGGATTTTGTACGGGCCAACACCGATATGCCTCTGCTGGTTCGTACCGATACCCTTCAGTATTTAGATCCGCGTGATGTCATTGCAGATTACCAGTTTCCTGATTTTTCCAAGACCTATTCGGGCAAAGTGCAGACCCTGACGCAGGCAGAAATTGCCAGGTTGGGGGGAATCATGGTCTGGGATCTGAATAAAAATCAAGCGGTGCCCATTCATCGTGAGTTGGTGGGTTGGCATTTCAAGAAAAGCGGCATTGATCCGGCGTTGACGGGGACTCATCGGGTTCGGTTGCTTACCGGCCGTGAAGTGGACGTCATGCCTATTTTCCAAATGTATCAAGTCCATCTGCAGGACTATGATTTGGACACTGTCCATCAAATCTGTCGGTCACCGAAGGATTTGATCGTTCGGTGGGCGCGAGATATGGGTACGGTCAAACCGGCCGCTATTCACAACGGAGAGGGCGTCTGCCATTACTTCCACATGACGCAAAATGGTCGTGCGGCGGCATTGACGCTTATTTATACGGGAAATATGGGAAAATTCGGAAGCGGTTGCCATACCTGGTCTGGAAATTACAAAGCGGGTACCTGGGCAGCCACGCCGTGGGCAGGATCCGGACTTGCTGTGCATACCGGAGAGGATCCGTTCAAGATTACGACGGACCCCAATGCTCATGGAAAAGAAATTAAAACGAGAAGTTACTACTATGGAGAAGAAGTCGGCTATTGGAACCACGGCGATACGGCGTTGATTGTGAATACGCCCAAGTATGGCCGACGGGTGTTTACGGGGAAAACGCACATGCCAACCCCCAGTAAATTCAGGTGGGTAGCCAACGTGAACGTGTTGAATAATTCAAAGCACCATTATGACATGGTCAAGAACGTGGATCCGCATAATGAATGTCTCGTGCATCAAGAAGTGGAAATGACCTCGGATGTCAACCATTTTGATGTGTCGTTTGCCGTGAATACCTGGATGGAGTTTACCTATCCTGAGCATACGGCGACGGTGTCGAATCCATGGTTCCAAGTATGGAAGGGTGGTATCCGTCCGTTGTATGACACGCGGAACGATTTGGATACGGTGGCGGGCGTCGCGGCCAAACTCACCGAAATGACGGGTGATGGCCGCTTCCGCGATTACTTCAAATTTGTCTATGACAACCGTGTGGACGTGTATCTCCAACGATTGTTGGATGCCGGCAACACCTCTTATGGGTATAACGCGGACACGATGTTGAAATCGGAAAAGGGCTGGATGGTGATGACCCGGACCTATCCTCGACATCCATTTTGGGAGGAAACCAACGAATCGAAACCGATGTGGACCCGCAGTGGACGAGTGGAGACCTACCGGGTGGAGCCGGAAGCCATCGAATATGGGGAAAACTTCATTGTGCATCGTGAAGGACCAGAGGCCACTCCATATTTACCGAATGCGATCATGTCCTCCAATCCGTATATCCGGCCGGATGACTATGGGGTGCCGATCACGGCGCAACATCATGACGATAAAACCGTCCGCAACATCAAGTTGCCATGGGCGGAAATTAAACGGTACGCCAATCCACTCTGGGAGAAGGGGTATCAGTTCTATTGCGTGACACCGAAGACCCGGCATCGGGTGCATAGCCAATGGTCGGTGAACGATTGGGTGCAGATGTATGAATCCAACTTCGGCGATGCCTATCGAATGGATAAGCGGACACCGGGGGTGGGTGAACATCAAATTCATATCAACCCCTCAGCGGCCAAAGATCGTGGGATCAATGACGGGGACTATGTCTACGTCGATGGAAACCCGGTGGACCGGCCGTATCGTGGCTGGAAGCCCAGCGACCCCTATTACAAGGTGGCGCGGTTGATGATCCGGGCGAAGTACAACCCGGCCTTTCCGTATCATGTCACGATGGCCAAGCATGCGCCGTTTGTGTCGACGGCGAAGTCGGTGAAGGGGCATGAAACCCGGCCGGATGGACGGGCGATTGCGCTGGATACCGGGTATCAATCGAACTTCCGGTATGGGGCGCAGCAGTCCTTTACCCGCAGTTGGCTGATGCCGATGCATCAAACCGACTCGTTACCGGGTAAGCATCCAGTTGCCTGGAAATTCAAATGGGGTTTTGCGATTGATCACCATGCGGTCAATACGACGCCAAAGGAATGTCTCATCCGAATCACCAAGGCGGAGGATGGCGGCATCGGCGGGCGTGGGCCGTGGGAACCGGTCCGGACCGGGTTTACGCCAGGTCAGGAAAATGAGTTCATGATCAAATGGCTGAAGGGTGATCATATTAAGATCAAAGTGTAGGTGAGTTGGAGGCTGGGGGTTTTTTTTCTTGATTGCCGTCTAGAAAGAAACATTGCGAATACCTCCCCCAGCCTCCCTCTACTTACGCGGCGAATCTTATAAAGATTATCCTTTGGAGGATGCTATGACATTTGAGATCGACGTAAATCACAACCAATTACCAGGACCTGTCGGTGAGCAAACCCTATGTATTTGTGGTGGATGATGATGAGGTGATTCGCTCAAATATTGCGAAAAAACTTTCCCGTTTACATTGCACGGTCCGTGCCTTTGAATCGGGAGAGGCCTTGATGGAATTTTTGAGAGATCATAGGGATGAACCTGATGTGATCTTGGTGGATTATAAAATGGGTGGGATGAATGGGGTCGAAACCGTGCGGGCAGTAAGAAAGGTTTCATCCACTCCTACCGTAATATTTACGGCGTACGAAGGCCTGGTGGACTTGCAGGCCGTAAAGCAACTCGGGCGCTGCGAAGTCCTGCTTAAAACGATAGATCTGAGTGTATTGGGTTCTATCGTGAATGAAGCAATGGCTCTAAGAAAGATGCGACAGTTAAATTGGGTTGATACGGGAGGGTTGCCAACTTGAGGGTTGGCGGACTTGGCCCGGGCAGCCCCGAAATTTTCACTGAAACGGAGGATGACAATGCCTGAAGTGTATAACTGGCAGTTAGGACGAAAGATGCTGTATCCGTATGAGGAGCGGCATCCGAAATGGCAGTTCGCGTTTGTCTTTAACATCAACCGGTGTTTGGCGTGTCAAACCTGTTCGATGGCGGACAAGTCGACGTGGCTGTTCAGCAAAGGGCAGGAATACATGTGGTGGAACAATGTGGAGACGAAGCCGTACGGGGGCTATCCGCAGTTCTACGATGTGAAGATCACGCAGTTGATTGAGCAGGTCAATCCGGGCGGGCAGGTGTGGAACGTGCGGGTGGGCCGCAAACACCATGCGCCGTATGGGGTGTTTGAAGGGATGACGATCTTTGATGCGGGCGCCAAGATCGGGCAGGCGGCCATTGGCTACATCCCGACCGACCAGGAATGGCGGTTTGTGAATATTTATGAAGATACGGCCACCTCGATGCGGGCGATTGTGGAAGGGGTGGACAAGACGGGGTTTACGAAAGAAGAGCCGTGGAAAATGCAAGGCAGCAGCTTGCCGGAGCATGAGACGTACTTCTTCTATCTGCAACGCATCTGTAACCACTGTACGTATCCGGGGTGTCTGGCGGCGTGTCCGCGGAAGGCCATCTACAAGCGGCCGGAAGACGGGATTGTGTTGATCGACCAGAACCGGTGCCGGGGGTACAAGAAGTGTGTGGAGCAATGCCCGTTTAAAAAGCCGATGTACCGGGGCACGACGCGGGTGAGTGAGAAGTGTATCGCGTGCTATCCGCGGGTGGAAGGCAAAGACCCCTTAACGGGGGGCGAGCCGATGGAGACGCGGTGTATGGCGGCGTGCGTGGGGAAAATCCGGCTGCAAGGGTTGGTGAAGGTGGGCGATGACGGGCTCTGGGCGGAAGATCGCTGGAATCCGTTGTACTATGCCATTCGGGTGGAACAAGTGGCGTTGCCGTTGTATCCGCAATGGGGCACGGAACCCAACGGGTATTACATCCCCCCGCGGCAGGCACCGCGGGGCTACATCCGGCAGATGTTCGGGCCGGGGGTGGATAATGCGATTGAGAAGTATCTGGTGCCGAGCCGGGAGTTGTTGGCGGTGCTGCAGTTGTGGCGGGCGAGCCAGCAGATCATCTTCCGGTATGACGTGATTCCGGGGCCGAAAGTGTTTGAAACCCAGATCCATGGACGGAAGTTTGAGATGTACAACGACACGGTGTTGGGCTTCAACAAGTCGGGCAAGGAAGCGGTGCGGCAGCAAGTGGAAGAGCCGATTTACATCCGCCCGGCGGAGCGGGTGAACTGGCTGTAAGCAGGGAGCCCAGAGGGGAACCCGAAGAGCAGGGGGCGACATTCGTCGCCCCCTGCTTTTTTTTGTTTCCCTTATTGACCTGGTCTTGAGGAAATGAGAGGGTCAACGAAAATGATCATCAGGGTGGCATTCGTATCACTTTTTCTTTGAAATATGGAGATTTTAGATGGTAGCACCATCATCATTAACTTTGGTGCAAGCGTTGTCCCTACTTTTTTCAAAAATAGTATTTTTTCCGTTTGTTTGAAATTTTGAATCCTGTTCGTTGAACTTTTTTAGGGAGAAGCGAGTTGGTATAGTTAGGCCGGTGGGTCATCGTATCTTGTGAAAGTGGTTTGCCGGGACATTATTAGCTGGATATTGGCTAAGGAGGGGCGATGTCGCAATTGCCACAATTACAGAGAGAACTGGATTCGGCCAGGTCACGTACTGATAGACTATTTTCGTTTATTCGTGCCGAGGCCATGTATGAGCGTCCCATTCCTGAGCGGAACCGCCTCATTTTTTATTTGGGACATCTTGAGGCTTTTGACTGGAATCAGATCGGTCGATGGACATTGGGCATGCCGTCCTTTCATGAATCATTTGATCAATTATTTGAAGCCGGTATTGATCCTTCCCTTGGAAACTATCCCCTTGACCAACCTTCCGATTGGCCAACGCTCAATGAGGTATATAGGTATAATGCCCGTGCTCGCGAAGAAGTGGATCGCCTGTTGGCATCTGTTCCAGAATGGATAGTTCATACGGCGATTGAACATCGTCTGATGCATGCTGAAACTAACGCCTATTTACTGCACCATTTGGATTCGAAGCACAAAATTCCCCCATCCGATTTTTCTTGCCTCTCCTCTTTTTCACTCTCAGATGAAAAGACTAAAGATGAGATGATTGAAATCCCGGAAGGCATTGCGACCTTAGGGATGAAACCGGACGAAGGGTTTGGGTGGGATAACGAATTCGCCCAACATGAGGTGGCTGTCCCTGCGTTTTTAATCAACCGGTATAAAGTGACGAACCAACAATATTTGCGATTTGTCCAGGATGGTGGGGAACCCTCGGCTTTTTGGGTCAAACGAGAGGATGCCTGGTATGTTCGCACAATGTTTCACGAGATTCCATTACCGAAATCCTGGCCGGTGTATGTGACGCACCGACAGGCACAAGCGTATGCTGACTGGATCGGGATGACCCTCCCGACCGAAGCGCAATTCCATCGCGCAGCCTTTGGCACTCCGGCCGGTATTGAACGACCTTTCCCCTGGGGTGATGAAGCGTCAAGATTGCAACATGTAAATGTTGATTCTCAATCCTGGGATCCCGTTCCGGTTACGGCCCAGTCCAGTGAGCACAGTGGTTTTGGGGTGGCACAGATGGTAGGGAACGGGTGGGAATGGACATCCACTCTTTTTCATCCTTTTCAAGGTTTTTCGCCCCTTCCCACCTATCCCGGCTATTCGGCCAGGTTTTTTGACCAGGATCATTATGTGGTGAAAGGTGGTGGTCCTCATACCGCGAGCCGGCTATTACGCCGGTCATTTCGAAATTGGTTTCGACAAAGTTATCCCTATGCGCATATCGGGTTCCGTTGTGTGCAATCCTAATGCATGACGCTAGTCCCCACCGTGTTGCGTTTCGGATTAAACCGTTCCATGCGACAGATTCCACAAAGAGCAGGGTATTTGTGGCATTTCCTCCTTATCTTAATTCTCTGGGGGAATCCAGCCCATGCGACTGACAGCCTGGTCATTTTGCATTCGAGTGAACATCACGGGGTCGCGCTTCCGCTTGATCAAGCCGGGGAGATTAAAATTGGAGGGTTGGCCAGGCGGGCCACAATTGTCGAAGAAGTTCGGCAGGAAGGCGTGCCGGTTTTATTAGTGGATTCCGGGGATATCCTTATTGGAACGGCTTTGTCTTCCTGGTTCCGAGGTGAACCGGATATTCGGGCGATGAATCTGATCCGCTATGACGCGATGGTGGCTGGAAATCATGATTTTGATTATGGAATAGACCATCTTCGCACATTGGTCAAGTTGGCCGATTTCCCAATTTTATGCACGAATCTCCAGTCTGAGCGATCCCTCCTGCCTTGCCGGCGCTCGTTTGTCACGCGTTTGGGGAATGTGGTCGTCGGGGTTTTAGGTCTTGTCGGGAAAAGTAATTTTCCTGGCACTTTTAACCGGGATGTGGCAAAGGAATTATCGTTGGTGGATCCGATTGACTCTCTTCAATCGGAGGCCATGCGGTTACGAACGGAAGGCGATGTTGATCTGATCATCGCCCTCACGCATCAAGATAGTGAGGAAGACTTGAAAGTTCTGGAGACCGTCCAGGGGGTGGATGTGCTCATCGGTGGGCATACCGAAGGGTTTGACGGATTATACGCTCCCGGATTGATGGAGCCCGTCGAAACCGTGACCCGTCCCCGATCGGTGTATGTGAAGACGCACCGTCAAGGACGGACAATCGGGCGATTAGATCTGACGATTGCAGATGGATCGGTGGTCCAGGCGCGTTCCTCTAATATTCCAGTGACAGAGGCGGTTCCAGTAGAGCCGAAAGTCCAAGAACTTCTGAATGAATATCGACAGCGGTTTGCCCGTCATGCCACCAAGGTGTTGGGGGAGGCGTCGGTGCGGCTCCAGGGGGATCGGCCGGTTATCAGGACCCAAGAAGCCAATTTAGGTAATTTGTTGGCCGATCGTATGCGAAGCACGTTGGGTACGGATATCGCCTTGGTGAATGCCGGACAGATTCGCCGAAGTCTTGAACCCGGTCCGGTGACACTTGGCGATGTGCTGTCGGTACTACCCTTTGATTCCGCTCTTGTGACCCTGCATGTAACGGGAGCGATGCTTCGTGAGGTGTTAGAGCATAGTGTGGGCCAATGGCCGAATCATTCTGGCCGGTTCCTCCAGCTATCCGGTCTCCAGGTCACGTATCAAGGAAAAGCTTCGGTCGGATCTCGAGTGAGAAGCATCATGGTTGGAGGTGTGCCGGTAGATAATTCCAAAGTCTATACCGTGGCGACGGACGCATTTGTGGCTGACGGCGGGGATGGCTATGACATGTTGACTCACGTCACACACCGAACGGATCATCAAATCCCCCTGAGGGATTTGTTGCTGAATGCCATAGCTGAAGGGCCGCTGTATGCGGAGACTGATCATCGTATAGTGTTCATGATGGTGGACGAAGAAAAATGACCTCAATGGCGTTTCTTGCCTTTGCCGAGCGCCTTTATGTCTGCCTGATGAAGCGTTTCGCTGTGTAAGGGCGCAGGAAGGTCGCTTATTGCCCGTTCTCAATTTCCGCGGTTACTCTCCTTTGGTTCACATGAGTTGGGCATTGCTGTTTTCTTTTTCTTCTTTTCTGGCACTTCCGAAGCCATATTTGCATTACCAGTCAAAATATTCATGATTCAGCAGTCAACTGTGTACTTCCCGTCTTAGAGGCTTTTCATAGATTCATGGCTCTTCCTCAAGATGCTCGCGATTCACGAAGATGGTGGGTTGACTTGCTGGCTGTCTGGCAGGATACCAAGCAGATTGTTCTGACGGCTCAGATTGCCGCAATTTATGCGGCGATTCTTATTCCCTTTAAAGCCGGCATTCCGATTGTTCCTGGTTTTGTGGAATTACGTCCGGCGAATGCTATTCCCATTGTCGCATCGCTGTTGTTCGGTCCCGCTGCGGCCTGGGGTGCCGGTATTGGCAATGTCATCGGAGATTGTTTCGGCACCTTGGGGCCAGCAAGTGTCTTTGGGTTATTGGGTAACTTTATTTTTGGGTATCTTCCGTACGTATTGTGGGGGCATTTGGGGTGGTTTTCTTCTGGGCAGCCGCCCTTGGGAAAATCTTGGCCCCAGATGATGGAATATAGCGTGGTGTGTGTGATTGCTTCAGGTGCTTGCGCCGGAATGATTGCATGGGGAGTGGAGTGGTTGGGGTTGTTGCCTTTCGCTATTCTCGCTCCGGCGATCTTTGTTAATAATGTGGTCATGGGCTTGTTTCTCGGTCCTCCGTTATTGGGTTTTCTCTATCCAAGGGTGCAACGGTGGCGATTACGGTATGCGGATATTCGAGAATCAAGTTCTTCCCATAGTCACCTTTCCAAAACCCTGCGGGCACATGAATCGATGGGGAGCGAGAAGGGCAATGACCATTTCGACGACGCGATTGTGGTTTGTCGTGGACTTTCTTTTCAATATGCCTCCGGTTCAGCGCCGGCTCTCCGGAATGTTTCCTTTTCTCTGGCTTCCGGGGAACTCGTCGTCCTGTTAGGCAGGAGTGGAAGTGGAAAATCTACAATATGCTATGCCTGTAATGGGCTCATTCCTCACATGATTCCAGGGATTTTCTCCGGAACATTGCGGGTGGTGGGCCGTAGAACCGTGGATGATCCCGTGTGGAAACAGGCCGGACGGGTCGGCCTGGTATTTCAAGATTTTGATACGCAACTTGTGGCGACGACTGTTGAGGGGGAACTGCTTCACCCATTGGAATATTGTGACCCCCTGCTTTCTTCGGACGAGGTCCGACGGCGGATCAATCATGCCCTTAATCAAATGGGGTTGGGCGATTGTGCCCACCGCGATCCCATGAGGATGTCCGGTGGCCAGAGGCAGCGTTTGGTGATGGCCTCTGTGCTCGTGCAGGAACCGGCGCTGTTGGTCTTAGATGAACCCGGCTCAGATTATGATCCGGCAGGGCGAGTGCAATTGCGGGAGGTTTTACGTAATCTTCGACAAGACGGGATTACTGTGCTTATGACGGAGCATGATGATGGCTCTCTTTTGCAAGCGGATCGGGTACTGGTTTTAGATCAGGAGCAAATCGTCTGGGAGGGAAGACCTGAAGCCTTATTGCGACAGCCTCGGTTGATGAGGAATTATGGTCTTCGACCCTTCGCCCTGACTGAATGTTTTGAAGAATGGGGCGTGGAACCCTTGCCTATTTCTGTCGAAGAAGCCTGGACCCAGGCTGAGGCATTGAATCTTCGTCTTTCTCCTCCGGCGGCAGTCCTGGATGACACGATTCGGTTGGGGGACCGGCCGGAGAGAGAATCAACCGTGGTTTTGCCTTTGATTCAGATTGACGATGTTGCTTTCCGGTATGAAGAGCAGATGGTCCTGAATGAGGTGTCATTTACCATCCGTCCAGGAGAATTTCTGGCTTTGCTGGGTCAGAATGGGTCAGGAAAAAGTACGCTTGCACGATTGCTCAATGGCCTGTTGATGCCGACGCACGGCACCATCGTTGTGGACGGCATGGATACCCGCACCACATCGATGAATGAATTGGCGAGGCGCGTCGGATTAGTTTTTCAGAATCCTGATCATCAAATTTTCGCGGATACCGTCTGGGAGGAAGTTGCCTTCAGCGCGAAGAATATGGGTTGCTCAAACGATGAGATTGTCCATCGGGTGCAAGAATCGCTGGCGGCTGTGGGGTTGCCCTTTGAGGGCAGCCGGAACTTAGATCCGTTTTCCCTAAGAAAAGGAGAGCGACAGCGGATTGCGGTCGCGTCCGTGTTGGCTACCAGACCGGCTGTATTGATTGTTGATGAGCCGACGACAGGCCTTGATCCTGATGAAACGGACCGGATGATGGCGATGATTCGTCGATTGAACCAACAGGGGCATACGATTGTGATGATCACCCATTCGATGGAGCTTGTTGCCGCCTATGCCGGGCGCTGTTTGTTAATCCACAGTGGGAGAATTCTTGCTGATGGGACCCCGCGGGAAGTTTTTGCTGAACCGGGCTTGATCCAAAAAGCATCATTAGAGATTCCGGCCATTTCTCGCTTTAGTCAACGATGGGGACAGACCTTGTTAACGGTTGACGAAGTGAAGGCCTCCTGCCGACCCGGTTTTCCATAAAACTTGTGGCCGATACTTTTCAGATAATAGAGCGCGGATGTGGTGTGCGTGAGATTCGAAGGGCCAGGTAACGACCGATGATTGTTTCCCTGTATCTCTCCCGGAGTTCGTGGATGCACCGGTTAGGTGGACGTACCAAAGTTCTGACGGTGCTTGGAGTGTTTGGGCTGGCTCTCTGTTTTTCGGATCCGCTCTACTTGCTGGTACTATTTGGATTTGTCATGAGTGGGCTAGCCTTGTCTGGTGCGTGGGCTAATGTGAAGAAAATGTGGATGCTAACGGTTCTCCTCTTTGTCTATAGCGTGGCGCTCTGGCCTTTCTTTGTCGAAGGTATGACGCCTGTGCCCCTCCTGCATGAGCTCGGGGTGACCTGGGAAGGCGTCATGGTTGGCTTAGGTATGGGCCTTCGATTGTTGATTATGCTCTGGGCTGGAATTTGGCTACTTTCGACGATGTCGGTTGAAGAACTCGCACAGGCCTCTCAGCAATTAGGACTTCCTTCACGGGCAGGGTTTGTTTTTTCACTTGCGTTTCGGTGGGTGGGAATGTTGTTGGGAGCAGGGGCGGGAGTGGTTCAAGCCCAGCGCTCACGCGGATTAGATGTATCGACGGGGGGAATTCTGCAACGCATTCGTAAATATGTGCCTCTGGTGATTCCATTGATTGGGCATGTCCTTCGTCAAACAAATCTTCTGGCCATGTCTTTAGAATCCAAAGGGTTCCATCCCTTAGCGAAACGGCATTTTTACTCTGCCGGGAAATTGGGTTTCCGAGACTATGCGGTCATAAGTGTGATGCTGATTTTGGTGGTGGTAGGCATTTGTTTGCGATGGCAAGGCGTTGGAACGCTTGATGTGCGATTTTGAGAATTCGAGGTTCGCATCATTTCGTTCAGGCTCCCCACCTGCTCTTTCCATAGACAAGGACAAAAATACATGTCCTCTCATTAATTGTTGAGATGCGGCAAATGTTGGCTGGGTAAGGTTGATCCTGTAAAGATTGGCTCCTCCTAAGGCACAAGGGACAATGCTTTTCTCGCGGAGAGATCAGGAGCTAGACCAGAGGGGGAATTTCTGGGAATCGGGTGTGAGGTGGTAGGAACGGGAACGCCCTAACTTGCCATGGGGGTGTGTCGGCAGGACGTTTCTTCTACGGCGAGTGCGACAAATTTTGATATCTTTTTAATGCAACGGCCACAGCACTGACGTTTGTCATTGAGTTCGAGTGCGTCCGCAAGCTTTAGGGGACAAGTGACACCTGCTTGTCCAAGTTCACGGACATCGGATTCCTTGATACCTTTGCAGATACAAATGAACATAAAAAATCCGTTACTGAATGAAGTTCCTTTCGAAAATGATAACCGTTATCAATATAAAAATATTTTACTCAGCAGCTGGGAGCATGTCAAGATCTTGGTTTCCGGCATAAGATATTGAAAGTAATAATGTTATAGCTAATTATGTGATATTGCTTTTTGTTTATCTCTATCGTGTCAATCGTTTTCGCTGACAAAATAGGGCAATAATTTATATCGGTTATAGGAAATTTCACATGGAATGGGCCAGGTGCCTGATAGAAAAATCAGAAGGAATAGAAATTCGAATTTATATCCAGCCACGAGCGTCAAAAACGGAGATTGTTGGCCTCCATGGGGAAGCCTTGAAGATTCGCGTAGCGTCTCCGCCGGTAGATGGTCAGGCCAATGCAGAATTGTGTCGATTTTTGGCACGATATGTTGGTGTTCCCCGCCAACATGTGCAGCTGAAATCGGGAGTTAGTTCAAGACAAAAGCGAGTCTTTATAGAAGGGAAAACCTTATCCGACCTAACAGCAGTCCTGATGGAAAGCCTTTCCTCGAAAAATTCTGAACATTTATAAGGTACGGGACACCAAAAGGCAGGTTGATAGAAGTGGGTGTTGGAATATAAAAAGAGAAACGGCAAGATAGTTGGGTGAGTTTACAACCCTTGAAGCCACTTTTATAATGCCCAGCCGTAGTTGTGGTTTCAATGAGGCAGGGGATTGTGCCGCGTAAGATCTCTTCTTGTACCCATTGAACTTCCTCGGTTATTAATCAATTACATGTCTTCCTTTACCCCAAAAGATGAACTTCATGAGTTATTAGTCGACCGGCTTGATGCGACCACGGCGCATGGTCTCGATGAACAACTCGCGGACCCCCGTCTCCGGGTGCCTGTTCTAGAGTTACTCATTGAATTAAAAGAGATTTCATCAAAAATACAGGGTGAAGCCATATGGGCCCTGGGTGAGGTGTATCGAAAACGATGCTTGGGCAGTGCCATCCCGTGGTTAGATTTAGGGATAACATTCGCTCAGGCCTCTGGCGCACTGGGTCTTCGATATTTCAAAGAAAGCCCTATGATTCTGGGTTTTCTGGAAAAGGAGTCGAACCGGGACGAATGGTTGGCCCATGTCTTGGAGTTGGCCGATGGGTCAAATGAGGCCGCTCCACAATGTGCGTATGAATGGTTCAAGGTTCTTCCCCAATTGTGCGGGGAGATTGCCCTTTCTGAGATTCGTGAATGGGCCCGACTAGGGATGGAGCTGGCCGAATGGAATTATGTGTTAGGAAATGAATTTTTCCGGGAGTGTCCCTCCATTGCTAAAGCTATTCCGTTGGGATCGGCAAAGTCCTGGATTGGGTTTGGCATGAAACTCATGGTTCAAAACAGTCTTGGAAAGCCTGATTACATTGGAACCTTGGAGTTTTTTCGAGCCAGTCCAAGTTTATTTCTTGAGATCCATGATGAAAATGTCAAGCAGGGAGTCATTGATCTAGGTACGAACCTCGCAGATCATTCTCCCGAACAGGCGGTAGTTTTTTTGTCGAAGGCTCCGGAAGTTTTGGCTAGGGTCTCGACGGTCGAGTGGAAAATTCGAATCTTGAAATTCGGCCTTCTTGTGGCGGATCGGGATCCCGAGGCTACTCTCGCGTATTTTACTCAGGTTTCCGAGGTGGTCGTTTTGGCCGGCAAGGAAGATGACTCCGGAGTGTTTGACGCGTGGTTTGGCCAGGGGATGGAGGCCCTTGAGTATAGTGTTGAGGCTGGACGAGCCTTTTTTGGTCTGGAAACGCGGCAGGCCTGTTCAGCTGTAGAGCAGGCAATGAGTGGAGTGTCGCTTCGTCAGGTCGCCAGATCGTTGAAAATGTTTGCCAGGGCATTGTGTGGAGAGGATGTGGCCATAGAAGGGCTCCCGGAGGGAGGAGGTTCGATCGGTGCCAGTTCCATGTCAACGAGTCCTGGCTCCGGGAAAGCTCAGGTGAGTGCGGACGGCAAAACGGTATATCTTCCTCTGGTCATGAGGCGATCAGAGACCCGTGAAGGAAACCGACGATGGTATACGGTCATGGTCGCCCATGAAGTTGGGCACGTGGAATTTGGAACATATGCCCTCTCAACCGAAGTGTTGCAACGTGTGTCTACCCGGGTGCAGACCCGATACCACGAAGAAGTTCTTCGCCCCAATAGAGCCATTCAGACATTAGGAAATCTCTTTCAGTGCTACCCACAACCCGAGATTATCCGGGATTTGTGGGAAATTGTGGAAGATGCTCGAATTGACTTTTTGCTCCGTCATGAATACCCGGGATTACAAGAGGATTTGACGTCTTTGACAAAGGAGGCTATGGAGTTTCGCACCCTTTCTCATGGGATGACGGCTCGTGAGATGGTGCTGGACGCATTGTTGTTGCTGTTTGCAGGGTTCACCCAGGAGGAATTCACGCGTCCGGGACTTCAAGAGGTGATTGATGAAATCTGGCAGATCGCCCGAACGATCTTACATCCCGCCGCGACCGTCGATGAATCTGTTGAACTTGCCGACCGGCTTTACCAGGAATTGGAGCGCCGGATTGGAACTCTGGGAAAACACAATCAAGAACTTGAACCCTTTTCCAATACTTCCGGGGTTTCTGACACAGGCGGCCAACCTGAGGCGGCTGAACACTTAGAAGAGGCGTATCAGCCTTTGAGTAATTGGGGATATCGGGGCATTCTCAATCCAGACCATGTCAAAGGAGGGGAGGAGGGGGAACAGGCGTCAAAAGGGCAGGCAGGTGGGCAACAGGATCACATAATGGGGGAAAAGGGAGGGGGAGACACACCCAGCCAGTTTGAGCGTCGCTCTCCTCAGAAACCCGATCCTTCGCAAGATCCTAAGAAACCAGCCTTTGGTGAATCACCTATGCAGCAGTGGTTTCAACCTACGTTTCGTCCGAGCATGGGACAACAGGGGGCTCGTCTCCGTGAGGGAGAGTATCTGTATGAAGAGTGGGATGGGACGGTCAGGGACTATCGACCCCAATGGTGTCGTGTGATTGAACAGGCAGGCCGTGAAGGGTCGCCAGACTTTGTCGATGAAACGTTTCAAACGTATGGCCCGATGGTGCGACTCATCCGCCGTTACTTTGAAGCGATTCGTCCGGAAGCCTTTCGTCGAATGGGGCGCCAATCGCATGGGGAGGACATTGATTTGGATGCCTTGGTGAATTGGATGGTTGATCGACGGCAAGGAAACGATTCTTCTGATCAAGTGTATGCCACCAGACAAAAACGTGATCGACAGGTTGCGGTGGCATTTCTGGTGGATATGAGCGGGTCGACCGGACGGCAGATCGGAACTCGAGCGCGTCCCGTCATCGACATTGAAAAGGAAGGCTTGCTCCTGCTTTCAGAAGCGTTGTCCGCGATCGGCGACCAATATGCGATATATGGCTTTTCGGGGCAATCCCGTCATTCGGTGGACATTCACGTGTTAAAAGATTTTGACCAGCGACCCGGTGGGCGTGTCGGTTTGAAAATCAGCGGAGTGACTTCCAAACAGCAAAACCGTGATGGCGCGGCGATACGACATGCGACGCAGCGATTGAAGCAGCAAGCGGCAAAAGTCCGGCTTCTCATCCTGATCAGTGATGGGAAACCATTAGATGATGACTATGCGGATGAATATTCCTTGGAAGACACGAAAATGGCTCTCCGTGAAGCCCGTCTTCAGGGTGTCCATCCGTTCTGCATTACCATTGATCAAGCTCCAACCGATTATGTGAAACGCATGTATGGGGAGATTGGGTATGTGGTCGTCGATGAAGTCGAATCACTTCCGATGAAATTGCCGAAAATTTATCAACGGCTTACGGCCAGATGAGCGGATATGGGAGATGTATGACCAGTTTACCTTCACACTCTGATGTGCCAGCTTGGCTCTATAAGTTGTTTACCGGGCATCAATACCCTTACGTAAGACGGCAGGCGAAGTTTGACCGGAAAGATCGGCAGGAGGATGGAGAACGGTTCGAGCCAACTCAAGATGATATCCGTGAAAAATTTTGGGAAATCTTTCCTCGTTGTTCGGCCAAAATGTTACAGGAGGTCAAGGTCGGGATGATCGTTGCGTTTAAGGAGTTAGGAGGGTATGAGGCAGGAACCTACCAGGAGTTTATCGACCATCCGGAAGAGTTTTTGAGTCGGGAATACGGAAAGAAAAAAATCAAGGTCAATTTTTATGATGGGGATAATTTTGTGTGCACGATCAATTTTAAAGTCGCAGGGTGGACGAGCCATGAAGATGATTAAACCCGCATGGCTGGAAACCCTTTCAAAGGGATGGGTGGTTTCATGAGCCGTATCAAAGTGACTGTGGTGGGGGCTGGAAATGTTGGAGGGTCCATCGCGCAACGGTTGGCAGAAAAAAATTGGTACGACATTGTGCTGGTCGATATCGTCGAGGGTTTGCCCCAGGGCAAAGCATTGGACCTGGTCGAAGCCGGCCCAATTTGTGCCTACGATTCCGCCGTCACAGGTACGAATCATTATGAGCCGACCAAAGATTCCGACATTGTGGTGATCACGTCAGGCGTGCCTCGCCGCCCAGGAATGAGCCGCGATGAATTATTGGAAACCAATACCAACATCGTGTCCTCCGTAGTCCGTGAGACGGCCAATCGTTCCCCTGATGCCATTCTCATTATTGTCTCCAACCCTCTTGATGTGATGACCCACGTGGCGCATCGGGTGAGTGGATTTCCAAGGAACCGAGTCATCGGGATGGCGGGGGTGTTGGATTCCGCCCGATTCCGGTCCTTTATTGCGGAAGCCTTGCAGGTCTCGGTCGAAAATATTCATGCGATGGTTCTGGGGGGACATGGCGATTCGATGGTGCCCTTGAATCGATATACCACGGTGGCGGGAAGGCCGGTGACCGAATGGCTGTCGGCAGAGGCCTTAGAGGCCCTGATCACGCGGACTCGCGAGGGAGGAATCGAAATTGTCAATCTACTCAAGACAGGGAGTGCCTATTATGCTCCGGCTGCCTCAGTCGTAGAAATGGTTGAAGCGATCTCTAAAGATCAAAAGAAAATCCTTCCCTGTGCGGCGTTATGCGCCGGGGAATATGGTTTTCACGACCTCTTTCTGGGTGTGCCGGTGAAACTAGGAGCAGGGGGAGCGGAAGAGATTATTGAGTATGCGCTCACCCCTGAGGAACACGCGGCTCTGGAGGTTTCAGCCGAATCCGTTAAGGAATTGTGCACCCATGTCGATCAGATGATGAAAAAGAGTCTCCAGCGTGATGGATGATATGACGAACTTGCCCATCTTTTTTCTTCACTAAATAGCCGTGCCTTTGAGTCATCCTGTTACCTTGACGACTTTAGCGACCCATTCGTATAGTGGGTGGTGCTCGTATGCTGACCCCGCCTTGACGCCTTATTTCCCTTAGGAATATGGAAGGAAATTTGGTTTTTCGAGGAAGGGATTTGTAAAAAACCATCTGTGGAAATGTTGAACATCTTGGAAAAACGCATGTGGGTCCAAAACATTGATCAAGGGGGCTTCGGTGGATAACGCATTCGCACCTCGAGTGTTGCGGGAGGTAAAGGGTGAGCCAGGGGACATAGAGGCGTACCGCCGGCAAGGGGGGTATGAAGCCTGGGTTCAGTGTGTCACGAAAAATGACCCGCAGGCCATAATCGCACAATTGAAAGAGGCTCATTTGCGAGGACGGGGAGGTGCTGGATTTCCTACCGGACTGAAATGGGACAAGGTGGTCAATCATCGCGTCAAAGAGCGATACTTTGTCTGTAATGCCGGGGAGCACGAGCCCGGGACGTTCAAAGATCGGTATTTGCTTCGACATCATCCTCACCAACTTCTCGAAGGATGCCTGATTGCCGCGTATACCGTTGGAGCAAAAGCGGCGTATATCTATTTAAATCATGAATTTTCCGAAGAGCGAGCCATCTTTGAGCGAGCTAAGGAGCAGGCCGCAGAGCAGGGCTTATTGGGAAAGAATTTTCTTGGTACCGGTCTCACCCTGGATATTGAAATTTTTGATGGATATGGCAGTTACGTGGCGGGTGAAGAAACTGCGATGTTGGAATCGATGCAGGGTCGTCCAGCCCAGCCTAAGCAAAAGCCACCCTTTTATCCCACGGAGTTTGGACTGCATGGCAAGCCGACCTTAGTCAATAATGTTGAAACGCTGTCGAATATTCCCCAACTCTTGCGGAACGGACCAGAATGGTTTCGTCAGGTCGGCACCAGTACTACTCCGGGGACGATGTTGTTTTCCCTCAGTGGAGCCGTGAATCGGCCCGGTGTGTATGAACTGCCGTTGGGAACGTCCATCCGACATTTGATTGAGGTCTGTGGGCAGGGCGTGCCGAACGGACGTGGTGTCAAGGCCGTGTTCCCCGGTGGGCCATCCTTTTCCATGGTGGGGGCGGATCAATTGGAATTACCCATGGATTTTGATTCGCTCAAGAAAGCCGGCACTGGATTGGGGTCTGCCGGCGTTATTGTTGTCGATGATGCAACGTGCATGGTGGAGCAAACGCTCAAGTTTTCAGGATTTTTTGAACGGGAAAGTTGCGGGCAATGTCCACCTTGCCGGATTGGTACACAGGAATTAGCGATCTTAATGAGAAAAATCGAAGATGGATCAGGAGAAGAGCGGGATCTGGCCAAGCTGTTGCAAATTTGTGGATTCGTCAAAGGCACCGGATTTTGTACTCTGGTGACGGGAGCTGCGGTATTGGTACAAAATAGCCTACGCCTGTTTCGTCACGAATTCGAAGAGCATATTGGCCTGGGACGATGTCCGTTCAAGCCGGTTCCAGTTGGCGCTGAGTAAGGAGGAGACTTTATGCCTCGCGTTACATTTCTTCATCCAGAAGGCAAGTCTGGCGAAGTTCCTGAAGGCCTTTCTCTCTTGGAAGTCGCGGAGAAACTCGGGTTCCCATTGAATCATGATTGTGGGGGCAACGCCTCCTGCACCACCTGCCGGGTGGATGTGATTGCGGGTGAAGGGAATCTTTCTGATATCGATTTTGATGAGCAGGATTTGCTCGATCGGGAAGCCCTGACTGAGCCTTACCACCGGTTAGGCTGTCAGGCTCGAGTATTAGGGGATGTGATTGTGCAAGTCCCCGAAGAAAAATGGGGTGAGGCTGAAATTGAACGATCTGCGTGAATTTGCCATTTTCTTAATGGAAAAGGGAGAGAGTGTGGGTACCAGCCACAGTCGTATTGTTCAAAACATGTCTGGCAATGTGAAGGCATGCTGAGACCGACTGCTATGCCGACTACATCGTCCATCACCAGAACCTATCGGTTTTGCGCCGCCCATCGTCTGCATACCGATCTATTGCCAGAGGATACCAATAAGAAGATTTTTGGTAAGTGTAATAACCTGAACGGGCATGGGCATAATTATACGGTTCTTGTGACGGTGGCCGGTGAATTGGATAGGCGGACAGGGTTGATCACCAACGTGGACGCCTTGGATCAACTCGTGAAAGACAAGATTGTTGATCGTTTTGATCATCAACATCTCAATTTTGATCCCGCTTTTGCACAAGTCACGACAACTGGTGAGAATTTAGCGCGTTTAATTTGGGAGCTACTGGTTGATCAGATTCCTTCCGGGCAATTAGAGAAAATTGGGGTGATTGAAACCAGAGATAACTTCTTTGAATATATCGGCACTCTCGGAGTGACCAGCGATTCTTCCAACAGAAACGGGATAAAGGAGAACTAATGCCGACCAAGCCGAAGCGGCCCTCATCCATCAAGCCACGGGCGGTCGATCAAGACAACAGCCAGCCGGTTCGAATGCCCAATCTCGCGAACCTGGAGATCATTGTAAAGCAACTACTCGAAAATTTGGGCGAAAATCCCCAACGGCATGGTTTAACCGATACGCCCAAGCGGGTAGCCAAATCCATGGCCTTCCTTACCAAAGGCTATCAACAAGATATCGATGAATTATTGAATGGGGCTCTGTTCCCAATCGTATATGATGAGATGGTTATCGTGCGCGATATCGATTTTTTTAGCCTCTGTGAGCATCACCTTCTGCCGTTTTTTGGGAAATGTCATATCGGGTATATTCCCAATAAGCATGTGGTGGGCTTGAGCAAAATCCCAAGGATTGTCGATGCCTTTAGTCGTCGGCTGCAAGTCCAGGAACGGTTGACGGTCCAGATTGCAGACACCCTTCACACGAAGCTCAAGCCGCGTGGGGTGGCAGTGGTCATGGAAGCCCGCCATCTGTGTATGAGTATGCGTGGAGTAGAAAGGCAGAATACCGTGGCGGTCACCAGTGAAATGCTGGGTGTGTTTCGCAAACAAGAACAAACCCGTAACGAATTTCTTAAGCTCATTCGCCAGCGTGGATGTGACGGCGATTAGATAGATGTTTCCATCCATTTCTTCGTTCCCGTTCATAATGAGCTGATGGCTTGGCTTTTCTAGATAGTTGATTCTTAAAATGAAATCAGGTTTAATGCGGCATTATTGAGTGTTCATCCGTGTTCCCAGGGAAGGGCATGTCGCGCAGGAGGCGCCGGTCTCATCCCTATATTTTTTCTTTCTGGTTTTGTGGTGGGTCCGGGGCGAAAGAACCTCTATTTGATTTTCCCTCAATTTCTTTTCCGTTAGGCCCGTCGTTTCTCTATTTCTTTAGTTCCAACCCAACTCCTGTATCGGATGTTTTGCTGATCCGTTTGGCCTTGCCGGCAATGCTTATAACCGGTGGGTCGTGAGGAAGCTCCGCAGTGCTCCGTTGAACGCGGCGGGTTGTTCGAAGTTCGATAGATGGCCGGCTTCAGGGATGGTGACCAAGATTGAGCCGGTGATCCGATTGGCCATGTACTGAGACTCTGAGACCGGAGTCGCGACATCATTCTCGCCCACAATGATCAAAGTCGGGCAGGTGATTGTGGATAAAAGGTCTGTTGAATCAGGTCTAGCGGCCATAGCTGCCAAATCGACGATAATTCCCCCCGTTGATGTGTGAAGAATCATCTGTCGAACCTGCTCCACCATTTCAAAATGACGCTCAATGGTGGAAGGGGACAGAAGTTTAGGAAGCATGAGGTCGGCAATGGCTGGTGTTCCATCGCTAAAAGCTACTTGAGCCATCGACGCACGTCCGGCTTTCCCTTCTTCACTATCCGCTTGCGCTCTTGTATCTGCCAAAACCATGGCTTTTACCCGATCAGCATAATGTCGATAGATTGCAAAGAGGGTATATCCGCCCATCGACAAGCCCACAAACACCGCATGAGCAATCCCGAGGTGATCGAGCAGGCGGATGACGTCCCTGGCATAATCGTCCAACGAATCCTTCCATGGCACGATATCGGATTCTCCATGTCCTCCAAGATCGATGGTGATCACTCGATAGGTGTCCTTTAGCGCATCGACTTGAGGTTGCCACATGGTTTTGGAAAGTGGGAAGGCATGGATAAAGACGAGTGGCGTGCCGTTCCCTTGATCGGAATATCCGACGGTCACTCCATGAATCAGCGCTTTCACCGGTCTCTCCTTTTTTGTCGATGGGAGCCACACCGGTTTTTCTCGAGTGAGGTCATCAAAGAGCCATATGGCGGTTTCATTTGCGGGTGCATGACCGGTGGTTATAGCATACTGAGAATAGAGAGGTAACCACAGAACCGGCTGCCAGAAATGCCTACGGGTACGTGTATTTTTATGGAATTCTTTGAGCCACAGTCCCAAGAAGATCTTTTCCCTGTTCAGGAATCTTCCGATATACCCGCGGCTCCGTTAGCAGAGAGGATGCGGCCGCTGGATTTTGATGAGTTTGTGGGGCAGGAAGACGTCCTGGCCGAAGGTCAGCCGCTGCGTGTGGCCATTGAACATGATCGTGTGCCCTCACTTATTCTATGGGGCCCGCCGGGGACGGGGAAGACGACGTTAGCGAGCATAATCGCCAATAAAACCCGGGCGACATTTATCCCGTTTTCAGCAGTGCTCAGTGGCGTGCCCGAGTTGCGTGGATTGCTGAAAACGGCCCAACAACGCCGAAAGGTGTCAGGACAGCGTACCCTTCTTTTTGTGGATGAAATCCATCGATTCAATAAAGCGCAACAGGATGCCTTCCTTCCCTATGTTGAACGGGGAGATATCATACTCATTGGAGCCACCACACAGAATCCTTCTTTCGAAGTGATTGCTCCCTTGTTGTCCCGGTCTATGGTGGTGGTGCTTCAATCCTTAAATGAGGAGGCGTTGAGGCATATCTTGACTCGTGCCCTTTCGGATACGAAGCGGGGACTCGGTTCCTCACGCATGACCCTTACTCCCGACGCGCAGCGTCTGTTAATTGGATATGGCAATGGCGATGCCCGGTCGATGTTAACGGGCCTGGAATTCGTCGTTGGCCAATATGCGAAGCCAGGCAAACCGATCACCATTGATCAACCGCAAGTTGAACAAGCCCTGAAGCAGAAGGCCTTACGATACGACAGGGATGGAGAAGAGCATTACAATCTGATTTCGGCATTTATTAAAAGCATGCGGGATTCCGATCCGGATGGGGCGTTGTATTGGCTGGCGCGGATGTTAGAGGGTGGAGAAGATCCTAAATTCATCGCCAGGCGAATGATGATTTTTGCATCGGAAGATGTCGGGATGGCCGACCCGCAGGGACTCTTGATTGCCTCAGCCGTTTTCCATGCGGTGGAGGTCATCGGATTACCCGAGGCACAAATCAACCTGGCGCATGGGGTGACCTATTTGGCTACTGCCCCAAAAAGCAACGCATCGTATATGGGGCTACTGGCAGCGAGGAAAGACGCCAAGGAAAAGGGCAATCTCCCGGTACCGCTGCATTTGCGTAATGCGGTGACGTCTCTGATGAAGGATCTGGATTATGGCAAAAACTACCGTTATGCCCATGACGACCCGAAAGGGGCTAAACAACAAACCCATCTTCCTAAAGAATTAGAAGGCCGCCGGTATTATCAACCTACCAATTCTGCCTCTCCTACAGATGAAGCAGAAGGCCTTAACTCGCCCTGGTAATTATCGAGTTCTGAAAAAGAGCCGGTTTTCGGACCGGTAGCCGAGCCACTTTTGTTTCGGCAAAAGTGGTCAAAACCATGGTGGCCGTGGCGTGGTCCTTCGGATCCCCTGCGCGGTTCGCCGACTCCGGCGGCGCGCAAACTCGCGGAGCTTGGCCTGAGTCTTCTCGAAGGGCTCAAGCAGTGCGCGCCTTTTTCCCGGAGTCGCCTGCACTGCTCGGCCATACCTCAAGGCCAGGAGAGCCGCCGGTATTATCGACCCAAGAATTCTTCTCCGACCGATGGAGAAGATATCAATGCCCCTTGGTGATGTTATCTGAAATCTGCTGGCCTGCCCTGAACTTAACACGACGCTGAAAGGCTGCCAGTTAACTCTTTTGATAGGCTTGGGCGAGGTCTTTAATCATTGGATAGTGTTTGGTATTGAGAGTTTTCAGTTCAAGGTTGTGGGTTGCGGCGGTGGCCGCAATCAACGCATCCGGTATTTCAACCCCATGAGACCGGCCGAATTGGCGAACCCAATCTCCGCCCATCTCGGCAATCGTTCGGGTTACATCGTAGTGAGGAATGGCAGAGAGGAACTGTTCAAAGGCCTGCTCTTCTTCTCTCCCTTTGATGCCGGCCCGTATTTCAGCAATCGTGATGACAGAGAGGCCTATCCTGTCTATATGCGTTTCCATCAAATCGCAGGCTAGGTCGAAACCTTTGAGATAGTCGATCAAGACATCCGAATCGATCAGGAAGGGTCTGTTCACGTTTGAGCCCTTCGGCTCCATCCTGTGCGAAGGTCGCGTAAGGCGGGAAGGTCCTTTCGATTTTTCCAGAGGCCTCGGGCCTGTTTGATGCGGGTGAGGCGCTGGGAGGGTGTATATTTTTCAATGAGTTCGTCGACGGCTTCTCGAATCAACTCACTTTGCTTCACTCCCCGCGTCAGGGCGATGATTTCCAATTGAGCCTTCTCCTCTTCCGTCAAGTAGATTTGCGTCCGTATCATAAATACTCCTTAGTAATGTATACATTAGAACTATACATCGCCGATGTTTTTTAGTCCATTCAAAGCACCTTGGTAATTCAGGGAGTTCAGAATGTATTGCCGGGTTTCGGCCCGGCAGCCGAGGTCCTTTTGTTTCGGCAAAAGAACCCAAAACCATGTTGGCCGTGGCGTGGCCCTTCGGGTCCCCTGCGCGGGTCGCCGACTTCGGCGGCGCGCAAACTCGCGGAGCTTGGCCTGAGGCTTCTCAAGGGGCTCAAACAGTGCGCGCCTTTTTCCCGAAGTCGCCTGCACTGCTCGGCCACACCACAAGGCCAGGAGAGACGGCGGAAACATGGAAGGAACCGGTTGAAACGGGTTAATAAATGAGATGACAAAAAACGGCGAAAATGTAAAAATTTCTTGAGGGAACTAGTGCATTTTTGACCAAACCCAATACATAGGGGGTTTTGGAGGAGTTTGAAAAGAATTTAATGGGAGGACACGGCCTGGGTTGTCTGAAAATGTTACCGAATACGGGAGTTTGTTACATCGGCTATTCAAAATCAGAACATTTGGACTGTCTATTTCTAGTTAGATTCACCAACTCATAAAAGAGGGTGAGTAGTCCGCTACCGGCCCACAGCGAACATCGTGGTGATATGAGTTTATGAAGCAAAGAAGTAAGAGAAAAGGGGACGGATTAATTTAATTCTTTTGGAATTTTTTCAAATATGTGTAGCGCGAGCCTATCGTGAACGACCTCTGGGTCCCCGTGGTAGTTGGCATTCTTCTCATCGGGGGGCTTGGCCTGCTCCTATCCTGGATTAGAGCGAGGAGTGGACGGGATGGGTCGGAGTTATCGGACTACGAGCGAATTGAAGTGCTGATGTCTCCCGCGGAGCGGTCGCTCTTCGGTGTCCTGAAGACTGTGGCTGGCGATGAGCTTGAGATCTTCGCGAAAGTTCGCATGGCCGACGTGTTGGCACCGAGTCGACAGTTAGATCCTTCTCGGCGTCGTAGTGCTTTAAATCGAACAATCTCAAAGCACTTCGACTACGTCGTTTGCACGGCAGATGACCTCCGTGTGTTGTGTGCTGTCGAGCTTGATGACCGTAGTCATCGTCGCCGAGACAGACGAGAGAGGGACGATTTCGTCAGCTCAACCTGCGCCGCAGTCGGCCTTCCGTTAGTACGCGTAAAGGCCGCACCGCAATACTCTGCTGCGTCGCTCGGCGAACAAATCCGGCTTGCAGTCCGAGGAGAATCCTCGTGACACATAACCAGGCGTTCAAGTGCGCTACGGCCTACGGCGGACGCCAATCCGCTACGCGGGTTGCCTGCCCCTGAGCGCAGCCTTAGACGGCAAGAGGGATTAACCAAGATTCAATGGCCGCTTCTGGCCGAGGCTGTGTGCCGACATGTCGGTTCCCGACCCAAAGCTGACATTTTGAAGTATCCTGCATTATTACGGCATTTCAACAAGGATTGTGAAAGTCGTCGCAGGTTTATGTGGAGGAAATGAAGGAGGCCTGCCTCACCAGAACGGTTTGGGGCGGTTAGTTGGAGGTTATAGATGTTGCGTTCGTTCGCACGGCTCCTCGTGCCGGTGGCAGGCGCAGTCCTGTCGATTGGAATATCCGTTGAAGCTTTTGCACAAGGCAAGCAACCTCTGAGCGCCACCGAATCGGACCCCGCGGCGCTTGGCTGGATGCAAGGTTTTCCGCCTGCGCCCGACAAAGTTATCGGGCAGCCAGATTCCAACTATTTCAGCTTTCCCAAAATGCGCTGGACGGTCTGCCATTTCCGGGAACTGCTACCAACGAAAGGGGTGAGCCGGGGGGTAGGTGCTCCCGTTCCCCTGGAGCGGGCGATCGACAAGGGCATTGGTGCGGTCAAGTTCGTCCCGCTTGATAGCACGGAAGAGATGAGCTGGGAAGACTCTCTTGCCGTGAACTACACCGACGGGATCGTTATCCTTCACAAAGGACGGATCGTCTATGAGCGCTATTTCGGCTGCCTGAACGAATTCGGCAAGCACGGAGCCATGTCTGTCACCAAGTCGGTGACTGGTTTGCTGGCTGAGATCCTGGTTGCAGAAGGTACCCTTGACGAGAACGCGCTCGTGTCATCAATCATCCCGGAACTGAAGGCGAGCGCCTTCGGGAGTGCAACTGTCCGCCAGGTGATGGAGATGACGACAGGGTTGCGCTACAGCGAGGACTATTCCGACCCAAAGGCAGATGTCTGGATTTATAACGCTGCGGCAAGCCCATTGCCCAAACCGGCAGACTATGTCGGCCCTCGGAGTTACTACGAGTTCCTACAGACAGTTCAACAGGCAGGCGCGCATGGTGAGGCGTTTGCTTATAAAACGATAAACACGGATACGTTGGGTTGGATCATCTCACGTGTCTCGGGTAAGTCGGTTACCGATTTGCTTTCGGAACGCATCTGGCGTCGGATAGGCGCCGAACAGGATGCGTATTTCACGGTTGATTCTATCGGCACGCCTTTCGCGGGTGGGGGGCTGAGTGCCGGTCTACGGGACTTGGCGCGCCTTGGCCTGCTGGTTCTTAATGAGGGCGTGATAAACAACCAGCGATTGTTTCCCGCTGAGGCGGTGCAGCGTATCCGCCAAGGTGGCGACAAGGCTGCCTTTGCCAAGGCCAGATACAAGTACCTGGCCGGCGGCAGCTATCGTGGAATGTGGTGGGTGTTCCATAACAACCATGAAGCCTTTGCCGCCCGCGGTGTGCATGGACAGACCATCTATGTGGACCCGACAGCGGAAGTGGTGATTGCACGGTTTGCCTCGCACCCAGTGGCAGGCAACTCTGCCAACGATCCGACCTCTCTGCCAGCCTATCAGGCGATAGGCGAGTATTTAATGCGCAAACGTTAAAGGAGGGGGAAATGGTGAAATTGCGGCCATGACTTTGCCTGAAATCGTTCTCTCCAAATGTCCACTACTGGCCGAAAACGGACACGATTTGGATTAATCAAGATACCCGCCTAACCTGTCGATGCAGCAGAACCCAGAGAGTGGAGCTTGAACTTCAATGTTAGCGAAAATGTAAGCGGATACCCCATTGTGTTACATGCGTCACTTTAAATTTTTCTAATATCCTTGAGGTGGAAGGGGGCATCCGTATCGTTTCGATATGGTTTCTCCTGATGGACCAGAGCATGCTAAGAGCCAGAAGCTTAATGCTTTAGTTCGCGGGGAGTGGTTCGCTTGTTGGTTTTTCTGATAGGTAAAAAGTATGTGGGGAATTACGAAATCTGGGATTGTTGTTTTTCGAGTTGGGTGGTGAGGTCGGCCCATTTGTGGGTGAGACGATCAAGGTCGCGTCCCCATTGTTCGCGTTCGTGGTGGAGGGCATTCCAGCGGGAGTAGTCTTGGTAGGTGGCCGGGTCGGCGAGTTCCACGTCCCGAGCTTTAATCTGTTCTTCGAGCTGACCAATTTCTTTTTCCAGGGTGGCGACCTGCTTTTCCAGGCGAGCGATGCTTTTTGAGAGGTCTCGTCGCGATGGAGCCTCAGGAGTGGCGACGGCGGTCTTGGCTTTCCCATTAGTGAGGTGCTCGGTGGTGGGTTTTTCTTTGTGGGGCTTCTCTTTTTTCTTCGATTTTTTCTTGTCGGGTGTGGCATCCGGCGGTATCTGGTCTTCCAGTTCTTTGGCCCGTTTCCAGCAATAGTATTCATAGTCGCCGATGTAATCGCGGGCTTGTCCATCGTCTATTTCCACGACGCGCGTGGCTACTCGCATGAGGAATGTGGGGTCGTGCGAGATAAACACCATGGTCCCGGGAAATTGGAGCAGTGCGTCCGTTAACATATCCACGGATGTGGGATCCAAATGATTGGTCGGCTCATCCAACAGCAAGGTATTGGCTGGCTCGACTAACATGCGGGCTAAGGCGACTCGATTACGTTCCCCGCCGCTCAAGGCTTTGATGGGTTTTTTCTGATCATCACCGGAGAATAAAAACGCGCCGGCTAATCCTCTTAAAAAATTGCGTTCAGTCATGGGCGCGGCTTCTTCCAGTGAATCCAATATGGAATGTTCAGATTTCAGGATTTCGGCCTGGTGCTGAGCAAAGTAGTGGAGGGTGACCCCGTGACCCAGGGTTCTGGACCCTTTTTCAAATTCCAGGACTCCGGCCAGGATTTTGAGAAGTGTAGATTTTCCAGCCCCGTTTTCCCCGACCAAGGCCACGCGTTGTCCCCGTTCAACCGAAAAATCCAAGCCATCATAGATGATTTTATCGCCATACCGTTTCCCGATATTCCGAAGTTCAAAGACGTCTTTTCCGCTGGCCGGCGGGTCGGGAAATTTAAATTTCAAACGTTTCGTGTCCCGTTGCAATTCAATCCGTTTGACTTTTTCAAGTTGTTTGATGCGGGACTGCACCTGGCTGGCTTTGTTGGCCTGGTATCGAAACCGGTCGACAAAGTTTTGGACGCGTGCAATTTCTTTGGATTGTCGATTGGCGGCGGCCTCTTCCTGGGCGTCTCGCTCTGCTCGGAGTTTTTGAAACCGCGTATAATTGCCGCGGTATTCCTGTAAGGTATGGTTTCGGACTTCCCAAATATGCGTGACCATGTTGTCTAAAAAGCCAATATCATGGCTGATGATCAACAGCGTGAAATTCGAAGAGAGTAAAAATGATTCCAGCCAACGCTGCGTGGGTTTGTCGAGGTGGTTGGTCGGCTCGTCCAGCATGAGAACGTCGGGGGCTGACAGCAGTAAGTGGGCTAAAGCCACCCGCATGCGATAGCCACCGGAGAGGGTGTCAATCTTGCGCTCCCAATCCGACTCCTGAAATCCCAATCCGGCAAGAATCCGCTTGGCTTCGTGATCGGGAAATTGATTCCGGTGTGTGGCATCGAGAATGGTGTTTCCCGGCAAAGACTCCAGTTCCTGTGGCAGATAGCCAAGGCGAAGAAACGGACGTTGTCGAATCCTACCGCTTTCGATCTCCTCCTCATTGAGGATCATGCGCATCAGTGAGGTTTTTCCTGATCCATTAGGACCTACGAGCCCCACACGGGTGTTGGGTTTGAGGTGTGCCGAAGCCTCAATGAACAGGGGTTTCGTGGGGTAGCTCTTGGAGATTTGTTCAATATGCAGCATGCGGAAACACCATCCAATATGTGAGATGAAAACTGAGTCAAAACCCCTTTGTCATGGTCAAAAAGACGGAAAGGAGGGATGAATTGGTGGAGCTGGCCGGGATTGAACCGGCGACCTCGTGAATGCCATTCACGCGCGCTCCCAACTGCGCTACAGCCCCACACCGAAAATGATGCTATCACGCGACTACGGTTCGGTCAAGAAAATCAGAGGCCAGAAAGGCAGAACTCCCTCGTTGACAAATTAGGCGTTGAGACCTACGATTCACCTTTGAAGCTCTGGCTGATCCGCTGGCCGAGTTTTTTTTTGTCCCGTGCTCTTGTCTTGTGCGTGTGGAGGAAGCTATGGCCGCATTGGTTGTTGTCGGCTCCCAATGGGGAGATGAAGGAAAAGGAAAAATTGTGGACCTTCTGGCCAGGGATGCGGATATCATTGTCCGCTATCAGGGAGGTTCCAATGCCGGCCATACGGTCATTACCAATAAAGGCACCTTTATTTTTCATTTGATTCCATCGGGTATTCTCTATCGAGGGAAGGTGTGCGCGTTGGGGAATGGGGTTGCCATTGATCCAGCCGGGTTGATCGAGGAATTGGACCGTTTGACTACCAAGGGGATTCCCGTTGGAAAACGATTTCTTATTAGTAATCGGGCCCATGTCATCATGCCCTATCATAAAGCCATTGATAAGGCTGAAGAGCAGGCGAAAGGGGCTCGCCGAATCGGGACGACGGGCCGAGGTATTGGTCCGGCGTATGTCGATAAAATGGCGCGAGTCGGCATTCGCATGGGAGATTTGCTGAATCCGGATGTGTTGCAACAAAAGATCCGGGAAAACCTGGTGGAAATTAATGCGTTCTTAGAGCGCATTTACAATGTGGATGGTTTTACAGTTGAGAAGGTTTTTAAAGATTATCAAGCCTATGGTGAGCGACTTCGTCCGCATATTACCGATGTAGCCTTGGTCTTGGACCGGGCCTTTGAACGGGGGAAGCGTGTCTTGTTTGAAGGCGCACAAGGGACCCATTTAGATGTCGATTTTGGGACGTATCCCTATGTCACCTCTTCAAGTTCCTGCTCGGGTGGGGCGTGTACCGGCAGTGGGGTCGGTCCCACGACGATAACGGGGGTTTTAGGTGTCACGAAGGCCTATACGACTCGAGTGGGCGGAGGACCGTTTCCGACAGAATTGACTGATGAAATGGGTCAGCAACTCATGCAGCGTGGGAATGAATACGGGTCGACGACGGGGCGGGCCCGCCGGTGTGGCTGGTTAGACATGGTGTTATTGCGATATGCCGTTCGAATCAACGGACTCACCTCATTGGCCATCACAAAGTTGGATGTGCTGGATGGCTGCAAAGAATTGAAAATTTGTACGGGATACCGATATGAGGGAAAACTCCACAAAGAAATGCCTGGTGACTTACAGGTGCTGGCCGGTTGTGAACCGGTATATGAACGATGGAGTGGGTGGGCAACCGACACAACGGGATTGAAAGGGTATAAGCAACTTCCGCCTGCTGCCAAACGGTATTTAGCCAGAATTGAGGAATTAACCGGATGCCGAATCGATATGATTTCGACCGGGTCCAAACGTGAAGATACCATTGTTGTGAAGAATCCATTGATTCGGTCCCGCAAAGCCTAAGGACTTACAGGCTTTTTTGTGGCTTTTCGGCGGTAAGTTTGACAACAACAGAATCCATTGTTAGCATCGCGACCCGGTGAGCCGCTAGCTCAGTTGGTAGAGCATCGCCCTTTTAAGGCGAGGGTCGTGCGTTCGAGCCGCACGCGGCTCACCATAAGTATTAAGAGGTTGCCCCTCCATCTCATTCCCCTTCTGTGAGAGAGACAGGGTTTGTTGTCGCGCTTCTATTGAAAATTTTTCCTCAGAGAATTTTAGATTTACCAGGGTAACCTGCATGATGTGCTTGGGTGACCTGCTGTTAGGTTCATCTAAAAAAAATCCTTTCTCCTCTTTGATAAGCTTTTCTACATTTCTGGACCTGCATAAAGTTCTGAGAAGAATAAGTCCACTCCCTGAGTATCATACTCCTTACATTGTGTGATGAATATCATTTTGGGTTTGATTGGGGGAAAAGGAAAAATGGGAGATTTGTCCAAGGGGAAGGCTCTGCCATTAGGGTAGGTGGGATCCCTTTTTACCTTCCACAAATAAAGGCATAAGACATAATATTCTCAAGTTTCTGGCAATTAGAAGGGTGTGGTGAAAATATGATCATTTTCCTGGCTCCCTGCATGGTGCCTTTAAGATGGTCGTTCCCTTTGCCTTTGCATTTTTGTATGCCAGATTCCTGGGGATGAATAGATGACAAAGGTCTCACATAGCATTGGGTATGCCACGCCCATTGACATTGTTTTTGGGCTGTTTATGGCCTACGTATTAGCCCCAGAATTCTATTTGGCCCACATCCTGGAAGAGGTGCAACGCGAACAGGGCGCAGTGGAAATTGTGACATTTTGGTCTGCACTAATAGGTGGGGGCATGTTATTGGCATCAAGCTGGAAATTTTGGAAAAGCGGAAATTGGCTGGCGGCTGGTGTTATCGGAGCGGTTTCCGGTGCTACGCTTCTTTTTGCCGGAGAAGAAGTTGGTTGGGGACAGATCCATTTTGGGTGGGAAACTCCCCTCTGGTGGAGTACGCATTTTGGTGGATCAACTGATCTCCATAGCAGCCGGTTTCCTGTTCGAACATTGGCAGCCATTTTTCTGTTCGTAATATTTTTTCTGTTACCCCTTGTCTGGAAGTTTCAACGACCTTTTCGGTTACCGGCAAATTTAAAACCGGCCATACCGGAAGGGCCGGTTATTTTCACCATTGCGGTTGCCACCCTCTATCGGGAACTCAAAGGTATCTACTTTTGGCTAACGCCGTTGGGGTACCGAGGTCGTATTTATGAAGATTTTTTGTGGGGTCTGAATGAACACAAAGAAATGTTGATTGCCATTGCCATGCTTCTGTATGCCCTCTACCGTCTGCCTCATCTTAAACAGATTCGTTCTTCATCCTGAGTCTTTCGTCCATAGACGTCGGTCCTGATCTTCTTATGTTCTCCCGGCCTGAACAATTTTCTGGCTGCCAGCGGTTCTGAGTGGAATGGTGATGGTACAATTCTTATGATTTCTTCATTGCGCGCTACCCAAGAAGGACGCCGGGGCACTTTTGGACCGCAGAACTTCAGGTTGTGCCGTCTAGTACTTAGTGGTGTTGAGTTAATCGAGCCAGGTTAACGTTGGTTTGGGATAACACTAAGGCAAAGGCGGCAAAATCCGTGTCGGTCAATGGATTTCCCGTAGAACCTCGATCCACCAGGATGATTCCGATAGGCCTGTTGGGTGCGTACAAGGTTCCGGCAAACCCGGGTTGATTGCCCCAGTATTTTAGAAATGCGGTTGGCATGCCTCCGGATTCCCCTTCTTTGACCAATGAAGAATATTGAATAGGGTGAAACCTATGGATCAGTCGATCCCAGAAGTTTCCATGGGAAAGAGGGCAATGAAACACGGGTTGGATGGTTTCCACATGCGGGCCATAACCGATTTTGGCCTGGAGCATATCTTTTCCTGGTACGACCAATGCGAGCCAGACCCGTTCAAACCCATATGAAGCGTGGAGAGCTCGGGCGACAAAGGTAAGCAGCGAGGAGGGTTCGGATATTTTCATAGACTGAATGGTGAAATCCAGCAATGGCCTATCGGAGGCCGGAGAGGGCTGGAGGGAAGGGGATGCTTGCTGAGCCGATGTTGCTGATTCTCTGGAAAGAACCCCTTCGGGGTCTAGAGCCTGATGGATGGTTTGAGTGAGCCGATGTAGGTGTGGATTGTGAAGAAATAGTCCATCGGCCTCGGATGCGGGCAGAAAGTGCTGTCGGTCAATGTTGATGGCCGAGGCGATTTCTGAGGCCTGGCTAAAGGCTTTGGACACGGTGTGTTCCAATTGGATCATGGAGAGGCCGAATGGGGGAAGAAACTGTTCGATCAGGCCTTGGAGAACCTCTCCCTGTCCGGCAGCCAATGGGTTCAGGAGGCAATAACTCAATTCATTCGCGGCTCGAACAATGCCTTCCATGATCTGTTGATCTGCTTCGGGGCGGGATTTGGGCCAGACGGGCTTTTTCTCTAATAGTTGAACCAGGCTGTCCGGCAGATTCCAATGCTTGGCCATGGCGGCAGCGATGATATGCAGGGGTCTTCCCAAATGAGTTAGTTCGGCTTTTGGGATCCTGGCTGGATCCTCCCGGCGTATGACTGCTAGTTGTTCGGCGACGTCGGGTCGACAGAGAGCGAGGATGAGGTCTCCCAGTGAATAGAGCATGGCATTGGTAAATAACGATCCCGTCTCCCCGTAATTAATGGCTTTCCCCAGTTCCTGTGCCTGAGTTCCCGCGACCAGAGCGCGAGCCAGTAGGTGTTTCAGATTGGTGGTATCGGCTCCAAAGGTATCCGCTTGTTCAATTAATTGGGCAGAGACCACCATGGCCCGAATGACGTCAAATCCGATAAGGGCCACCGCATAGGTTGGGGTTTTGACTGGTGTGCGGGTATGATAGGCAGGGCTGTTTGCGATTTTAATGACATTGGCCATCATGGCTTGATCACGCATGATAATTTCTCCAATGTCGCTGGCATTTGAGCGTTTATCCTGAGTAAGATTTAGGACTTGGATGCAACTTTGCCTGAGGATAGGCAATGTTTCCGGGGATTCGGCGAGCAGACTTTCCAGAAACGAAGCAGGGGTCGTGTGGCCGGTGGAAGTGGCGGATTTCATGATGGCACGTCCGGCAGGGTAGTGACAGGTGGTAATTTCAGGACGTGGTAGTTTTAGATCATGGCAATGGAACTTGGTAATTGGCTCTAAGATTAACTCTCGGTAATATTTTCCGAAACATTAAACCGTTCTCACCCTTTGATGTGGGAGGCTGGGCTCATTTTTTTGATTGGGTGTTACCTGTATGAGAAATAGAATTTCCTGCTCGGCTCAGGAGCTGAGCCAATTAGATGCTGATATGATTCAATCCGTGGTTGGGGGAACGGTCTTCGAGGAAGGCCATCAATATTTTTCTGCCCAACGAGTCAAGATCCTTGATGCGGACCAGACGCAAATCACGGCAGAGGTCCATGGCGTCTATGGCGTGTATACGCAAATCATTAAGTTGCGAGCAGGAACTTTGTCGACCAGGTGTTCCTGTCCATCCACTGAGCAACCTTTTTGTCGTCACTGTGTTGCGGTATTACTGCACCAATTTCATAATGGTTCCTCACTTAAGCCGAGTGCCAAGGAAAACCATAAGGACCCGGCTCCTGCTTCCGATCTGCGGGGACGGGCCGAAGCACCCCATGCGGAGGAATCCGGGGGTGCGGGTGATTTGAATTTTTGGGAAGCCATCCTGTTTATCGACTGGGTACAGAAAGCTGTTGGACTTTTAGGTAAGGAGGCCACCCTACCTCCGGTTCCTGGTTCGCTCGGGGGAGTGGCTCGAGAATGGGTAGGTGTGGTTGAACGCCTTAATGCACAATGCCTGGAGGGAGAGGAAGATCGACTTGATGCGTTGAGGAGTCTGCAATCAGCCGAAGGCATGGTTGATAACCTCACGAAGCAGTTGCATGTTTTAAAGGAGGAAGCCGCGGCGGCTCAAAAGAATTGCCGGGTATTAGAGGGAAAAGTCAAGCAATTGCAAGATGCATTGGCAGAACTATCTAAGGCGTCCAACTAGGCCAGGTGATTTGCGGCAGGCGTCGTGGGCAATCGGACTTACAAGTTAAGGCAATGGTCAGTAAAAACCTGAGGACAGTCTTCCGACCCTCTTCACATAGGAAGAGAGCCGACGGATTTTTTAAAAAAGCCAAACCCATGATATTGTTCATGCTCGGATTTTTCTAGGCTCCTCCATCCGGCCAATTGATCCATCTGTTCGCCCCACCATCCTAAGTACATTGTCGGCAATTTGGTTCAGCGCAATGGTCGCTGGGGAATTGGGAGCCAGTTCTACCACTGGAAGATATTTTAAAATGGACTGTTGCACCTGCATGTCTTCCGGGATATTACCTAAGATAGAAAGGTCGGTTCCGACATATTGCTTCAGCAGATGTTGTAAGTGCAGAGTATTGATCCTTGATTTGGGAGTCATGCGATTTAAGATAAGGGCCGGTTGAAACATTTTTAAAGCTTCTTGGGCAATCTCCATACCTGATTCACTCGTTCTTCCAACGGCTTTCAGCACTGCTGTAACACTATGAAAGTCTTTGTCCAGAAGGGCGTCCGCCACTGGGTCGCGGGCTAAAAAAGCTGTAAGAACCTTTCGAATGGCGGCAAGTTTAATGAATCGATACAGATCTAGAACCGAGGTCGGGTCAGGAGTGGCCACAGCCAGGTAATAGTCCGCGAGGAGAAAAAAGTCCAGTGCGTGGTAACTAGTGCCCGCGCCGACGTCAACCAGAATGATATCTGCCTCCAGCTTCTGTACGTGCCGAATAAGGCGCCTTTTTTTGGAATGTTGCAAGTTTGCGGTAATCAGTGTTTCGCCGGTACCAGGAATGAGCTTCAGGGAGGAGAGGCTGGGAATAGGGTGGGCGATCTCATATAAATTAGTTAGAGCGTTTGTCAAAAAATCTGTGAGAGTGGATGGGGGCTGGAACATCCCGAACAAGATATGAAGATTAGCTCCCCCAATGTCCATATCGACCAGCGTGACGCGAAGTCCCTTTTTGGCGAGGAGGAGGCCAAGATTGCTGACGACCATGCTTTTTCCAACTCCGCCCTTACCGGAGGCCACTGAAATTATACAAGGCATCGGTTAAACTCCTCTCTCGTAGATTTCACCTTGGAGTGAGTACCACTCTACTCAAAAAAGAGCTTATCATGGGTCCTGCCTTATGCCCATGGCACGGGACTATGCGGGTGGTGAAAGCGATGAAGTCTTTCTACTCAGCTAGGGCGTTGCAGTGAATCGGGGAAGCTCTTGCCTTTAAAAATGGAAAGTGCTAGGTTATTTTCGAGTAGAGTGGGCGTGAGCCCACTTTTTTTTGGTCTTGGTTTGTGGCCGCTCGTAGTGAGGAATGGTGGTGGCCTTTACGGCTGACAATCTTGAGCAAGTTATTCGCCAAGTGGGCGAACCTATTGCTCGAGCCTTGGGAGTGGATATCTTCGAGGTTCAGTGCACCGGGAGACCCGCCAAACTTTTGGTTCGATTGACTCTTGATAAAAAGGGGGGAGTTGGAATTGAAGATTGTGAACAATTCCATCAATCCCTGCGTCGAACCTGGGAGGTTCTTCACCCGGAGAAAGCCGCGTATCGGTTTGAAGTTTCTTCGCCTGGTCTAGATCGACCGCTCCGAGATCCCAAAGATTATGAACGAGTGGTGGGCGAACGGCTTCGAGTCACTCTGAAAACCTCGATCAACAAGCAATCAGTTGTTTTGGGGCAATTGATTACTATTACAGACATGGGGATTCATTTGATGGATGACAAAAGCAAGAATCCACAGGAAGTAGTTGTACCCTGGGAAAATATTGCCAAAGCGAGATTAGAGGTTTCGTTCTAACGTTTTACTGGAAATTCGCAGCAACCGCCCATGTCCGTTTGAACCGCTCATTGTGCCTTGCGAGGAATACATATGAAAAGTGAACTCATGTTGGTCATTGATCAAATCGGTCGGGAGAAAGGAATCGACAAGGCCAAAGTTATTTTGGCCCTGGAGTCGGCGCTTCTCACGGCTGCGAAGAAACGGTTTGGGCATGGTGAAAACATTCAAGTCGATATTGATACGGAAACCGGCGAAATTTCTATCGTGAAGAAAAAGACGATTGCCGAGAACGTGATGGATTCTAAGACAGAAATTTCGTTGGAAGATGCCAGGAAAATTGATGATGAAGCTGAAATGGGAGACGAAATCGGTTCACTCATTGATTTGGAAGAATTCGGGCGAATAGCTGCACAGGCCGCAAAGCAGGTCATTTGTCAAAAAGTTCGAGAGGCTGAATGGGAATCGATTGAACGGGAATATTCCAAAAAAGAAGGGGAACTCGTTCATGGGGTAGTTTTGGGCCAAGAGCGTCGAAATTACCTGGTCGACATTGGAAAAACGGAGGCCCTTCTACCCATTCAGGAGCAAATTCCACGGGAAGCCCATAGACGGGGAGATCGAGTGCGGGCTTTGCTGCTGGAAGTTCGAAGAACTCCAAAGGATGTACAAGTGATCCTTTCCCGGGCGCATCCCCAATTCGTGGTGAAATTGTTTGGCCTGGAAGTACCTGAAATTGCAGAGAAAATTGTTGAAATCAAAGGGGTGGTACGTGAGCCGGGTGACAGGACGAAGATTTCAGTGGCTTCACGGGATAAGGCGGTTGATCCGGTTGGCGCATGCGTTGGCGTCAAAGGTTCACGTGTTCAGGCCATTGTTCGGGAGCTGCATGGTGAGAAAATAGATATCATTCCATGGACAAATGATCCTCGGGTTTTTATCGGGGAAGCCTTGAACCCTGCCTCCATTGAAAAAGTAGGGATTGACGAACAAAAGAAATCTGCCTTGGTGGTGGTGGCCGATTCTCAGCTCTCTTTGGCCATAGGGAAAAATGGGCAAAACGTGCGATTGGCCGCAAAATTAACAGGTTGGAAAATCGATATTATTAGTTCTACAGAGTATGAAAAGCAAAAGCTTGAACGAGACCAGGAGATTAAAGCGGCTTTGGCTGAAGAGGCTGCCCAAATTACGGAAGAGTCGGCGACGGACAATGCCAGAGAAATTGAAAGATCCTCACAAGATGAAATCGTGGAGAATCCAGCGGTGGTACCAACAGAGTCAGGGCAGAGCTCGGGATCGTAAGGATACGGCTTCACAGTAAAGGACGTGCATGAGAGTTCATGAGATAGCCAAAAAAATTGGGATGGAGAGCCGTTTGCTCATTCCTGAATTGGTGCGACTTGGCATCCAGGTTAGTTCCCATAGTAATACCGTGGAAGACAATATGGCCAAATGGGCGATGAATATTATTCTTGGTAAAACTCCTGAAACAACGCCAAAACCTGGGGATTCATCCGCTCCAGGGCCTGTTGGTGTAAAAAGCTCCGAGGGGGGGCGCCTACTGAAAAAAGAATCGTCGACTTCGGGAAGGCATCGGTCTGAGGCAGTGGCCGAAGAACCTAAAAAAGCCGAAAAAAAGCACATACTGATTAAGAAGAAAAAAACGGAAGAAGAAATCCTGGAAGAAATGGCGGAATTGTCTCCCGTCAGGGAAGGTGAGGGAGAAGAGTCACCGGTCATTCTGGAGGAATCAGAATCTCCATTGGAGACGGCGTCCGTTTTGCCTAAGAGTCCTGGCGTATCGGCCGTAGAATCTCATCAAGAGGTGCCCGCAGTATCGCCTGCTGAATCGGGAGGGATTTCTGGTGTTGTGGCCCCCCCACCTGTTCTTGAGGAGAAAAGTGTCGCAACTCCTCCCTCGAGTAAATCTCTTGAAAAAGAGAAGAAAGGCGAAGGAAAGCCTGACAAAAAAGGGGCGGTTTTATCGCGAGAAGTTCCCATAGAGGAAAAGGGCAAAAAAATCAAAAAGGTTGCACGTGTGAAAGACGAAGATCTCTTTGCCGCACGGTTTGAGGATGCTGCGGTCTGGCAAGATCTTCGACCATTACCGACGTTGCGACGAGAGGAACGTACCCGTCAGGTTCAACAGCCTTCGGTGGGTGAAGTCACCAAACCCCGGAAAAAAGTTATGAAGGTCACTGCAGGGATATCCGTGAAAGATTTTGCCGAAGTGATCGGTCAAAAACCCACGGAAATTATTCGGAAATTAATGGATTTAAATATTGCAAAAACCCTCAATCAACCCATGGATTTGGAAGCGGGAGTGCTCATTGCGGAGGGCTATGGCCTCGCAGTTGAAGCGGTGGCCGCGAAGGGAGGGGAAGCGCTCTTGGAAGAGGTGCTTGAGGGAGGAGAGCAAGGAAATTTGGAGCCTCGCGCGCCTGTGGTGACTGTTATGGGGCATGTCGATCATGGAAAAACCTCGTTGTTGGATGCGATTCGGCAGACCCAGGTGACCGACCAAGAGGCGGGAGGGATTACTCAACACATTGGGGCGTCATTTGTGAAAGCTGGTGAACGTGGTGTGACGTTCTTAGATACCCCAGGCCATGAAGCCTTTACGGCTATGCGGGCTCGTGGGGCTCAGGTTACGGATATTGTGGTCTTGGTTGTGGCTGCAGACGATGGGCCGATGCCTCAGACAATTGAAGCGATTAATCATGCGCAAGCGGCCAATGTGCCGATTATTGTGGCAGTAAATAAAATGGACAAGCCGGGGGCTAACCCTGATCGGGTCAAGCAAAGTTTAGCCGAGCATGGCTTGCAACCTGAAGCATGGGGAGGCCAAACCATTTTTGTTGAAGTATCGGCAAAGCAAAATAAGGGGTTGGACCAGTTGCTTGACATGTTATTGCTTCAAGCGGAAATTATGGAATTGAAGGGCGATGCTACCTGTTCTGCTCGAGGAGTTGTCTTGGAGGCGAAATTGGATAAGGGGCGTGGGCCTGTTGCCACTGTGTTGATTCAAGCCGGAACCTTACGAATCGGGGATTCGTTTGTCGTGGGATCGGTAAGCGGCCGGGTGCGAGGATTAACATCGGACAAGGGTGAGCGCTTGAAGGAGGCTGGGCTATCAATACCGATTGAAGTCATTGGCCTATTGGGGGTTCCTGAGGCCGGGGATCAGCTGGTCGTGGTAAAGGATGAGCGGGCTGCGAGAGAAATTGCCCAGGCCCGGCAGCAAAAGCAAAAAGATGTGGGTCTTGCATCCACGTCCAGAAGAACCCTTGAGGAGCTTTATGCAGAATCCAAAGATGGAGAAATTAAGGAATTGCCTCTGCTTATCAAGGCGGATGTGCAAGGATCGGTGGGGGCGTTAGGCGATGCACTTCTGAAGATTTCTACCGACGCGGTAAAGTTGAAGATCATTCATAGTGGAGTAGGAGGCATCAACGAAACTGATGTGTTATTAGCGGCTGCTTCAAAAGCAATTATCATTGGATTTCATGTGCGTCCGGATTCGAAGGCGGCTGCTATTGCGGAGCGTGAGGGTGTGGAAATTCGTTTATACACCATCATTTATAATATTCTTGATGATATTCGTTCGGCTGCAGAGGGGCTCTTGGCTCCAACGATCAAAGAGCGAGTGATGGGGCATGCGGAGGTGCGGCAACTATTCTCCGTTCCGAAGATGGGCACCATTGCCGGCTGTTATGTGAATGATGGGTTGATATCCCGTTCGAATACCAAAGTGAGAGTTGTTCGTGATCAGGTGATGGTCTATGAAGGAAAAATTGGATCATTAAGACGGTTTAAGGACGATGCGCGGGAAGTGCAGCAGGGCTATGAATGCGGAATTGGAGTCGAGAATTTTAATGATTTAAAAATCGGCGATGTGTTAGAGGCCTACGTATTGGAAGAGGAAACCACAAAATTATAATGTTAAATGGATAAGGGAATCTTGAATGGGGATGATCGTGGGGTTGTGCACGCTCGAACTCCATATCCCCGATGTCCAATCGTTGAAAGGAAAACGTCAGGTCCTTTCAAGCTTGATTGCCCGATTGCGAAATCGGTTTAATGTTTCCGTTGCTGAAATCGATGAACAAGACCTTTGGCAAAAGGCCATTTTGGGGGTGGTGTGTGTGGCGAATGACACGGGAAGGGTCAATCAAGTCTTAGACCAAGTCCTCAACTTTATACGATCAAATCCCTCCCTCGAGATTTTACGATCCCAGATTGAAGTCTTGTAAGCTCCCATTATTTTTTCACGTCATGGCAAAAATTAATAGTAGTCGGGCAACACGGGTTGCCGATCAGATTCGTATGGAAGTGGCAGAGATTCTTTCTAGAAAAACGAAAGATCCACGTATCCAATTCGTGACCGTCACAGGGGTGAAGATGACGGCTGATCTCAAAATCGCTCGGATATATGTGACCGCTTTGGATCAAGCCCATTTTGATCAGGTGACGGGTCCGGGTCTAAAGAGTGCAGTAGGGTTTGTTCGAACCGAATTGGGACGTCGGTTAAATCTGCGCTATACACCGGAATTAGTCTTTTACCGTGATACAAGTGCAGAGTATGGAAATCGAATTGAAAAGTTATTGGATTCCCTTCATGAGGAATCTGGGGCTTCCGGGGAAACTGAGTCATCCTCCTCTCTCCCCAATAAGAGTGATATTGTAGAGGGGTAAGGGCACCGTGGCGTCTTGTATCGAACATCCTAACATCGGGAAGGCGGCGACGGGGATGGCCCTACATGGAGTCCTGAATGTAAACAAGCCTGATGGGTGGACGTCGCATGATGTGGTGCAACGCCTCAGGTCGGGTTTGGGTATTCAGAAAGTCGGACATGCCGGTACCTTGGATCCCCATGCGACCGGTGTATTGCCGGTCCTAATTGGAAAAGGAACCAAAATTGCCCAATACCTATTGGGATGGGAAAAAGAATATGGCGCCGTGCTTCAATTGGGTCAACGGACCGATACCCAAGATGCTTGGGGTAGGGTATTAGAAGAATTTCCACTGGAATCTCTGACGGAGGACCGTATCCGGTCAGTGTTTGCGACCTTTCAAGGGGCTATCCAACAAGTGCCACCCATGTACTCGGCGGTGAAAATCGGGGGGCAACCCTTGTATAAGAAAGCCAGGAGAGGGGAGACGGTTGACCGACCGGCAAAAACCGTGGTGATTCATGATTTAGAAATCCAAAAACTGAATGTCCCTGAGGTTGCATTTCGGGTTGTCTGTTCTAAGGGAACCTATGTTCGAACCCTCTGCGAGGATATTGGAAACATACTGCAGGTGGGTGGACATTTGAAATGGCTTCAACGACGACGGGTCGGGCCTATTCATGTTGATCAGGCCCTTGAGATAGAATCCCTGCTTGGGGGGCTTGAATTTTCCCGACTGGATGGGGCATTTTTGGGTTTAGACCAGGCTTTAGAAGGGTTTCCCGCAGTTGAGGTCGATAGAGATGATGCTCGAAAGGTGCTCCATGGAAATGCGATTTCCTGGGATCGGGTGGTCGACTCGTATTTGGAACCAACAGTTTCACCCATGGGGGATAATATGGTGAGGGTGAAACAGAAAGATGGGCAATTGCTTGCTTTGGGGAGAGGCCCGGTTTTTCAGGCAGGCAAGGGAGGTCCCGTATTAGCAATTGAAACGGTGTTTGCCTAGGGCATAAAAATTTGTTGTTAAATGATTGGGATAAGACGACATTCGTGGAAGGAATTTTTTACTGAGTGCAGGTAACCTTGAGGAATTGGAGGAGGAGTTATGGGCTTAACGAAAGAAGCAAAAACCGCGGCAATAGAATCGCATCGAATTCACGACAAGGACACGGGTTCGTCTGAAGTGCAGATTTCCTTGCTGACGAATAGAATTACGAGTTTGACCGAACATTTCAAGACACACAAAAAAGACCATCATTCCCGACGGGGCCTTTTGCGAATGGTGAGCAAGCGAAGAAAGTTATTAGATTATTTGCGACGTCGAGATGAGGGAAAATACCAGGCCGTGATTGCTGCACTGGGTATACGAAAATAAGACGGAATACGGGTTTTAGGGTGAGCAGAATCAATGAGATGGGAGATAGACGCCCGGTTCTCAATGCGAAGCGAAGCCTCACACTCCATATCAATATATCCACTCAAGGATCAGAAAGGTTGAAACATGATTCATTTCGTTGAAATGGAAGTTGGTGGCCGCCCGCTTCGTTTGGAAACCGGTCGCATGGCAAAGCAAGCGGATGGTGCCGTGTTGGCGACCTATGCCGATACCGTAGTGCTAGCCACGGCGGTAGCCTCAAAGACGTTGAAGCCTGACGCGGATTTCTTGCCTCTGACCGTGAACTATCAAGAAAAAGCTTACTCAGCAGGGAAAATACCTGGCGGGTTTTTTAAACGGGAAGGAGCCCCCAGCGAAAAAGAGGTGTTGACCAGCCGACTGATTGACCGTCCGATTCGGCCATTAATGCCCGAAGGCTACTTTTATGAAACCCAGATCATTGTATCGGTGCTCTCTATCGATCAGACCATGTCTTCGGACGTTATCGGCATTGTGGCCGCGTCGGCTGCACTTGCCGTTTCTGATATTCCCGGATCCGGATTATTAGCGGGGGTACGAATTGGAAGAGTGAACGGCCAGTTCGTAGTCAATCCCGATAAGAAGGCACAGGAGGAAAGCGAGTTAAATCTCGTGGTAGCCGGAACGAAGGACGCAGTGATGATGGTCGAGGCTGGTGCGGATGGGCTTTCGGAAGACACGATGATTGATGCGATCGAACTGGCTCATTGTGAAATAAAGAATATCGTCGCCAAAATTGAAGAATTACAAGCGAAGGCAGGCAAAGCCAAGCGGGTATTGCAGGTGGAAGCCATTGACCCTGAACTTGAGCAAGCCGTACGTCAGGTCGCGGCAGCTCCCATTTGTGAGGCCATGTATATTGCCGCCAAAGCCGAACGGCAGGATCGGTTTGCCCAAATTCTCCAAGAAGCCATTGAGACTGTTGCCGGAGACGATGCGGACCGAAAAGCCAAGGTTAAAAAAGTGTTTGCAGATTTAGAATATTCCGAGGTCCGGAGAATGATCCTGGAAAAAAAGAAGAGAGCTGATGGCCGGGGTTTATCCGACATTCGTCCCATAACTTCTGAGGTAGGGATTCTTCCCCGGACTCATGGCTCTGCCCTATTTACGAGGGGGGAAACCCAGGCATTGGCTGTCGTGACCTTGGGCACTTCAGATGACGAGCAACGAATTGATGCGTTGGAAGGAGAGTATTTCCGGTCATTTATGTTGCATTACAATTTCCCGCCGTTTAGCGTGGGTGAGGCGAAAATGCTTCGCGGTCCGGGAAGACGTGAAGTCGGCCATGGAAAATTAGCCGAACGTGCATTAGCAGCAGTGCTTCCCACGAAGGAAGAGTTCCCTTATACCATTCGACTTGTCTCGGATATTTTGGAATCAAACGGGTCTTCTTCAATGGCGACGATTTGTGGCGGGGCATTAGCCATGATGGATGCGGGAGTACCCATTAAAACGCCGGTGGCAGGAATTGCGATGGGTTTAATTTTAGAAAAGGGTGGTGTCGCGATTCTTTCAGATATTTTAGGAATGGAAGATCATCTGGGCGACATGGATTTCAAAGTTGCAGGAACGCGGGATGGAGTCACAGCCCTGCAGATGGATATTAAGATTGCCGGAATTACCCCCGATCTGATGCGGCAGGCGTTAGCGCAGGCCCGTGAGGGGCGATTGCACATCCTTGGGAAAATGGATGAATGTCTGGCTGTTCCTCGTACCGGACTGGCAGCCTATGCGCCACGTATCACCACCATCCAGATCAAACAAGATAAAATCCGTGATGTCATTGGGCCTGGGGGAAAAATGATTCGTAGCATCATTGCCGATTGTGGAGTGAAAGTGAATGTTGATGACTCCGGAGTGGTCACGATTGCAGCCGTTGATGGGGAGTCGGCCCAAAAGGCAATGGATATGGTTCAGCGGATCGTTGAAGAAGCTGAGGTTGGAAAAATCTATCTCGGGACGGTGCGAAAGATTGTAGATTTTGGGGCATTTGTGGAGATTCTCCCCGGTATGGATGGGCTTGTGCACATTTCGCAATTGGCCCCTCACCGCGTGGCATCAGTCACGGACGAAATTTCTGAAGGGGAACAAATTCTGGTGAAAGTTCTGGAAATTGACCGACAAGGGAAGATCCGTCTTAGTCGAAAAGACGCCATGGCTGAACAGGCGGACAAGGATCAGCTCACCTCTTAAGCCTGCCTGAGTCGCAACCCGTGTATAAAAAAATCATATTGGATAATGGAGTCCGGGTTGTCCTGGAGCGGATGTCATCTTTGAAATCCGTGGCCTTAGGAGTATGGGCCACAGTGGGAAGTCGGGACGAAGGAAAGGGCGAGGGTGGCCTCTCCCATTTCATTGAACATATGATGTTCAAGGGCACTCCAAAACGGACTGCATCCCAAATTTCCAATGAGATCGATGCCTTGGGTGGTGAAATGAATGCCTTTACCACTCATGAGGCCACGGCTTTTTATGTCAAGGTGCTGGATCAGCAGGTGAGGCTGGCGTTTGATCTCATCGCTGATCTGTTTCACCATTCAAGGTTTTCGGCCAAAGACATTGCAAAAGAAAAACAAATTGTCCTTGAGGAGATCCGTACGGTCCAGGATGACCCGGAGGATTATATTCATGAATTGCATGCCAAGGATATCTTCGGCTCTCACCCCTTGGGACGTCCGATTCTGGGAGAGCCTGAGGTGATGAAGAGGCTTAGCCGTCAAGTGCTGATGCAGTATAGGCAACAGCATTATCGCCCTGAACACACGATTGTCGCGGTGGCCGGGAACTTTGCCTTTCCAGAAATCATTGATACTGTCAACACATATTTCGGCAATTGGAAACAGAGTGGAGACGGCAGGCGTTCCTCAACCATCCAGAAAGCACCATGGCCCGATCAGCCGCAGGAACGCCAAAGTCTTCACGTTAAACCCTTGGAGCAGGTTCATGTGTGTGTTGGGTTCAAGGGATTGCCGGTGGGGCATCCGGATCGGTATGCGGCGCATGTCTTAAGCACAATTCTCGGAGGCGGAGTCAGCTCGCGATTATTCCAGGAAATCCGGGAAAAACGCGGATTGGCCTATACCATTTATTCGCATCTTTCTGGGTTTTTGGATGGTGGGACGCTTACCGTTTATGCTGCCACCCGCCCGAATGAAATGGCGGCCGTCATTGACCGAATTTGTCAAGAAACCAAGAAATTGTGTCGTCGGGAAGTGGCCACCAATGAATTAGAGCGAACCAAAACTCAATTAAAAGGAAGTTTAATGTTGGGCTTGGAAGGCACATACGGGCGAATGAATAAATTGGCAAAAGACGAGATGTACCAGGGGCGTCATGTCACCCTCCAGGAGATGGTGAAAGCCATTGATCGGATTACCCCTGAACAAATTCGTCATTTAAGCCAGAAATTATTTGATCTACAGCAGTTTGTGGTCACAGCATTGGGACCTATCCCAAAAAGAGGACTTCCGAGGTGGGGATGATCATCAAAACCGCCTATTTTTTCGCTTGACAACCATGCCCTGGATGAGTAGCATTGGACCCTCTCGAATACCTTGTTTCCCTTTTTGGATTAGGGGTATAAAGCACTGAGGAAAAGTGGTTTTGAAGATAAACAAAGGGTAAGTCGTTTTTAATTTTCTGTCATTCTAACACTGTAAGGAGGGAGCAGATGAAGAAGTCATCTCTACGTCAGGAATTGGTAGCTCTCTGTGCCTTTGGCCTGTTGAGTCTTGGATTAGTAAGCGTTGGGTATGCAGCTGGTCCTGGTCCTGACAAGTCAAAGGGTGACCCAAATGATATCACTCACCAGGGTGATATTTCTTTTAAAGGTGTGCCAGCTACCAGTTTAAAGGGTCGGGTTTTTGGCCATTGGGCGGACAACCCTGAGGGAGAAATTTTATTCGGAATTCAGTATTGGAACACCTCTGCACCGGCAGAAACAGGCAATCCTCCAGGCCGGGCTTCCGATGATCGAATTCAAACGCTTCCTGACTCACTGTTTTCCTGTTGTGCCTGGGGTTATCAGGGCGGGAACGAAAAGAACAATCCATATTCAGGATGGTATACCCCACAAACGACAGTTCGTTTAGCAGTCAAGGACAAAGCGTTAATGGATCAAATCACGAAGGCGGCCCAAGATTTCGTGGCCATGGAAGTGCAAGTAGATGGTCGTACGGTCACGGGATTTAAATTGTTACAAGAATAAGCATTTGTCTGATAATTAAAATTTTAGTCGAGGAGGGAAGCCATTATGAAAAGTGCTAAGAAGAAAGGGTTGGCCCTTGTTGGAGCCGTGGCGCTAGTTGGGGCTATGGCCTCGAGTGCAATGGCAATCGAAGCTTTCCAGGAGCGGTTTGAGTGGGGTGATTTGAGCAAGCCAACGACCCTTCAGGGACGCGTGGCTGTGGTAGATCCTTACGATAAGGCCGTGTGGGTTAATGTTGCCGTATTTGGTGGGAATGCGGAGAGTGGATATTATTGGCAAAAATACTACCCTGGAAAAAACCTTAAGGTGTATCCAGGAAGCGATGAGGTCTGGAAAACACTTGTCCAGGCAGGGAAAGATTCCTCAAGCCAGGCTGTGATGACAGACACGAAGCCATCAAATTATGGGTTGGTGGAGATTGTTGTTCAAGAGACCGAGCAAAACCACCGGGTGGTTTCATCAGCCAAGGCAGTTCAAGAAGTAGCAGGAACTCCTGAAAAACCCCGGAATATACATAGTCTTCGTTCAATGCCTGTATTAGAAGCAATACGGGCTGATAGTTGGCCAAATAATCGCAAAATGGTTTATGATGTGTTGATACCAGACGGGCAGGCCATTGCGGGTATCATTCCCTACTCTGATCAAGGGCTAGGGAAAATTTATGACCCAGCCAAGGGGGAATTCGAGCCAGCGAAATAATCTCTGTCTCAAAAAGATTAGGGATTTTAAAAGGGTCTGTGGGCAGCCACAGGCCCTTTTTTTTTATGAATTATCCGCATTCAATCTGGCTTTAAAGTCAGCAAGCCTATTGAGGGCTTCAAGTGGGGTCATCGAAAAGAGGTCCATCTGTTTGACTTCATCTAATATAACATGCGGTTTTGGTGAGACGTGTTCGAGAGGAGTGGAATTTAAGGACTCCGCACATATTGACACATTTGTAGACGAGGTATCCTGTTCAAGCTGAGCCAGAATATTTTTTGCACGATCCAGTACCGGTTTTGGTATCCCTGCCAATTTGGCGACTTGAATTCCGTAGCTTCGATCGGCCTTTCCCTGGACGATTTTTCTCAAGAATAGAACATCCTGCCCTTTTTCCTGGACGAGAACCGTATAGTTCTTGACTCCTTCCCGGAGGGCCTCTAATTGGGTCATTTCATGGTAATGGGTGGCAAAAAGGGTTCGTGCTCCAAGATGTCCACGGTCTAAGATATATTCGGCCAATGCCCATGCGATACTCAGTCCGTCATAGGTGCTGGTTCCTCTGCCAACTTCATCCAGTAACAATAAGCTTCGCGAAGTTGCGGTGTCCAAAATTCTTGCTGTTTCACTCATTTCCACCATGAATGTGCTTTGTCCGGCGCTGAGGTCGTCTGCTGCACCCACTCTGGTAAAAATCCGGTCCACGATTCCTATTCTGGCTGAGTCAGCCGGCACAAAGCTTCCTATTTGAGCCATTAATACGATAAGGGCAACCTGGCGCAAGTAAGTACTCTTTCCTGCCATATTGGGGCCGGTTATTAATAAAAGTCTGTTGGTGTCCAAGTCTAGTATCGTATCGTTGGGAATAAATCCTTCAGTCTGTTGGATGTGCTCAATGACCGGATGTCGACCTTCTGTGATCTGGATTGTTCCCCCTTCATGGACTGTCGGCTGATGATACCGGTTGACGGCAGCTGCCTCTGCTAAACCCGTCAGGACGTCCAGCCTGGCCAGTTGCTGGGCCATTCCCTGGATTCTGATGGTGGCGGATGCGACACGGAGACGGATTTCACCAAATAACTGCCATTCCAGATTTTTCATTTTTTGGTCTGCGCTCGAGAGTCGACCTTCGAGGTCTTGTAGCTCTCCGGTGGTAAACCGTTCGGCATTAACCAGGGTTTGCTTTCGGTGGTAATCGGCAGGAACCCGCGACAAATTCGCTTTCGTCACTTCTATGTAATAGCCAAAGATCTGATTGAATTTCACTTTGAGAGAGTCGATTCCGGTCCGGTTGCGTTCCCGAGTTTCCATTTCGGCCAGTAACCGTGTGCCTTCTTTGGCCAGAATTCGCAACTCATCCAGTTCGGCATTCACCCCTGCTTGAATGATGCCTCCTTCCTTGGCCGAAAGGGGTGGATTGGGAATAATGGTGTCGGCAATCCAGGATGAGACATCCTGAAGGGGATCCCACGCCTCATGGATGGTTTGCAGCATGGAAGACTGGAGAGACGGTAAGAGTTGTTGCAGTACGGGCAAGTTTTCCAGAGAGCGATGGAGATTCATGAGGTCTCGAGGATTGGCCACTTCCAGGACAATTCGACTATTCAGTCGTTCAAGGTCTTGTATCATTTTCAGATGCTCACGAATCGTCATGCGAATTCCAAGATGAAGGACTAATTCCTTCACGGCTTCCTGGCGCAGTTGTATGGCCGTGACCTGGGTCAGGGGACGGACAATCCACTCCCGCAAAAGTCTTGTGCCCATGGGAGTTTTAGTCATGTCCAAGGTCGTGAGTAAGGTAGGGCTTTGCCGTTGTTCGGATACGGGCTTGAGGATTTCTAAATTTCGCAGGGTGGTCTGATCCAATTGCATTTCATGTTCGAGGAGTCGAATCCATGGCCGCCGTATATGGGCATGCACGAGCGTGGGCTGAGTGTCAGCCAGGTAATGTAAAAGGCCACCCGCAGCCTGAAGTCCGGAATGGAGGCCGGGTAGCTGGAGGTCTTCGATATGATTGACCTGAAAAATTTTTGTAAGGATGGCTTTGCTTTCCTCAAGGTCGAAGGTTGAGGCATCACGGGGCACGATACGGGCGATAGGCAAGGATTGGAGTGCGGATGTCATGGCCTCCTGTATTCCAGCAGGAAAGATGACTTCTTTGGGCTCAAGGCGGACCAGTTCATCGATGACGCTTTGTAACGAATGCTTCATCCAGGACTCCGAGATCCAAAACTCGCCGGTTGAAAGGTCTAGTGAGGCCAGGCCGAAGCGATTGGCTAGAGTCGTATCCTCGGATGAGGAGAACGGGGTGTAGCACAGTGCTGACAGGAAATTGGCCTCACCTGCAGGAAGCAACTCATGATCGTATAAGGTTCCAGGGGTATAGACACGCACGACTTCACGACGGACGAGCCCTTTGGCCAGTTTGGGGTCTTCGACTTGTTCACATAAGGCCACTATTTTTCCAGCCTTTAAGAGCTTTGCGATATACCCGGTTGAAGTGTGATAGGGGACCCCGCAAAGAGGGATGGCCTCCCCTTTAGCCTTGCCCCGTGCTGTTAAGACGATGCCAAGGAGTTTCGAGGCCTCTTCGGCATCCTCAAAAAACATTTCATAAAAATCCCCAACACGAAAAAATACGATGGCATCAGGATGTTGAGCCTTTACATCCTGAAATTGGCGCATGAGCGGGGAGAGTTCTTGGTCTTTCATCAGGTGAGCTGTTTCGTTTTGAAAATTCTCGGGTGTGGTAGGAATCGTCTGAAATGAGAGTGCAGGTTATGTCATTTGTGGATCGATCCCGTGTCTCCGTTATTGAATTCGGATCGGATGGCCGGACGAATATGTCGGTTCATTTGTATGCGGAACCGATTAGTTGAGTCAATGCGGGGTTGATAAGTTTCTTTGTATGTTGGTCACTATGCGGATAGTTTTGGGTCCGGTTCCGGACAGGGTTATGGAGCGGATGTTTTCTTCCTCCCCGTATTCCAAGCAAATGGCCATGTGGTCGGAGGGTAATATCTGAGGGAACCGCTCCGCCCATTCAATGAGGACAATGGTGTTTGGAGTGAAATATTCCTCTAATCCTAATGTGGATATATCGGATGGCCCTTCAAGACGATATAAATCCACATGAATTAGCGGAAGAGTCCCTGGATATTCTTGAATAAGGGTAAACGTGGGACTGCTGACTTGATCCATTGGAATTCCTAGCCCAAGGGCGATACCACAGGTGAGAACGGTTTTTCCTGCTCCCAGGTCACCCGTCAGAGCCAGGACGTCTCCTCCTGTTAACTGTTGCCCTAACCGCTCACCGAATCGGATGGTTTCCTGGGCAGATGCCGTCCGTAGTTGAAGCGCATTTCCGGTTGAGGCCTGATGAGGTGTGGCGTGAGAGGGATTCAGATTCATGAGCTCCTACGAATGAGACAGAGTATGGGTCAATGCATGAGGAATAGTGGTTAACACATCCCCCGCGATCAGGCCAGGTTCTCCGATGGTGGCGGCAGCCAGATCACCTGCCAATCCATGCAGATAGACGCCGGCCCGGGCCGCATCCCAACCGTTCAAGCCCTGAGCTAATAAACCGGTAATGATTCCGGTCAGGACATCTCCCATTCCGGCGGAAGCCATTCCAGGATTCCCTGTCGGACAAATGGCCACTTGTCCCTGGGGGTCGGCGATGATCGTTCGAGCGCCTTTTAATACCAAGATTACCTGATGTTGCATGGCAAACCGTCTGCTGACGCCGATGCGATCCTCATTGACGTGTTTGGAGGAGGCTCCGAGAAGCCTGGCCATCTCTCCAGGATGTGGGGTCAGGATGGGCGGTCGTTTCAAGGCTGAAAATATTTGGTGATGTTGGGCTAATCCGTTGAGAGCATCGGCATCGAGAATACAGGGTGCCTCCAGTTGAGGAAGGAGATGGCGCAAGACCTCGGTTGTTTCCGGAGAGGTCCCCAGGCCGGGTCCGAAAGCCAGAGCCGATTTTTTAGCGGCGAAAGCAAGAAGGCCCGGGTAGGCTTCCATTCCCAGCAGGTGTTGGGATGATTCCGGCATGGGCTCAGTCATCACCTCCAGAAGCTTTGACTCCAAAATGGGGGAGATGCTTTGAGGAGTAGCCACGGTTGCCAGGCCGGCACCAATTCGAAGTGCCCCTAATCCTGCCATAGCCGGAGCCCCCGTTTTCCCCTGTGAACCTCCAACAATTCCTGCATGTCCAAAGGTCCCCTTATGAGAGGACCGGGGGCGAAGAGGAATAAGGGGGCGAACCATCTTTTGAGACAGAAGATGAATCTGGGGCTTCAGATCCATCACAAATTCCTGGGGAATCCCAATATCGACGACTTGGATGGTTCCGACTTTGTCGATGGCTGAACCCACATACAGGCCGAGTTTCGGGCATCCGAACGTTACGGTGAGATCGGACTGAACCGCGGTCCCCAGTATGGCCCCGGTGTTGCTATCCAGGCCGGACGGTATATCTATGGCTAGGGTAAAGGCCTGCGAGGCATTCATGGCTTCGATGGCGGATGAGTAGGGTGGGCGAACTGCTGAAGAGAGACCCGTACCAAGGAGCGCATCGATAAGAATATCTGCGTCTTGAGTGAGGGAATGCAGGGATTCCTCCGAGGGATTGACGGTGAACAGGGATGGTCTGATGATTTTGCTAAGTCGTCGATACATAATCTTCGCATCGGGACTGAGTGCCTTGAGTGGAGCCATCAAGGCTACCTTCAACTTTGCACCTCTTTTTGCCAAGAGCCTGGCAACAACGAAACCGTCTCCACCATTGTTCCCCTTGCCACAAAAAATGACGACCTTTTTGCCTTTAGGGGAACCATAAGCTTCGATAAGGTGGGTCATCGCACCGGTGCCCGCCCGCTCCATTAAGGTGATGGCGGGAACCTTGGTTTCTTGAATCGTTCGCCGATCAAGTGTTTGCATCTGTTCAGCAGTCACAACCCACATAGGCAAATCATAAGAACAAGGAAAAATGGTTGGTTAATGCATGAGCCACAGCAAGCCATGCGTAAACGGGTTAGGACGACATCCGGGTTCTGCACTGTTTTTCAATTGGCTTGCGGGTGTCTCCGGATCATGTCCCGTGCACACTGATGGGAACCTGCTTCTCCTCGTAGACGTTAACCCAGGAGGTGTTTCATGTCACGGACCGCTCGTTCAAGTCCGACAAAGAGGGCATGAGCAATAATGCTATGGCCGATGTTGAATTCTTCAATTTCTGAAATTCCGGTCAGTCGCCTGATATTCCGGTAATTCAGCCCATGTCCCGCACTTACACGCAATCCCAATTTTGACGCAAGTTTGGCCGTTTGAACCAACGCGTCAAGCTCAACATCTTCTTCTTGCTGACGGCGGGTATTCGCGTAGCGACCGGTATGGATTTCTATGCAGTCTGCTTGGACCTTGTGGGCGGCGCGAAGTTGATTGACATCTGGATCGATAAACAGACTGACGGGAATGCCGCCTTCATGGAGTAATTGCACCATGGCCTGGATACGGTCCCGATGTTCGATCACGTCCAACCCACCCTCTGTGGTGAGTTCCTGGCGTCGTTCTGGCACGAGGGTCACCAGATCGGGTTTAATGTTCAAGGCAATTTTGGCCACGGCATCGTCAGCCGCCATCTCCAAGTTGAGATGCGTCTGCACGGTTTCACGCAAAATGGTCAGATCCCGATCCTGAATATGCCGCCGGTCCTCCCGGAGGTGCACGACAATGCCATCGGCCCCGGCAAGGTGAACTAGCGAAGCCGCGACAATGGGGTCAGGTTCATGTCCTCCACGAGCTTGGCGAAGAGTCGCCACATGGTCGATATTCACGCCGAGTCGTGCCATTGAAGTCCTTTAAGGTCCGGGCGAGTGATGAAGCAACGAGATTTCATTATGGCAAAAGGGAAAATCTTCCTGCAATAAAGGGATTTTCAGTTCAGGGGGAGTGAACCGGGAAAAATTGCCTCAAAATTCCCATACTCTGAAATTGACTGGTCGCGTTACCTCATCTAGAATAAAAACTCTATTAAATCGTACGATTATCTATCCATTTCCTTCCCAAACCATCAAGGACGATTCGTCATTTTTCACAAACAATGGAACCTTTTTACCGAATTCAACGTTTGCCAGGATACGTCTTCTCTCAGGTTCAAGAGTTAAAACTCCAAGCCCGGAAGCGGGGAGAGGATATTATTGATTTAGGCATGGGCAATCCTGACCAGCCCACACCCCGTCATATTGTAGACAAATTGATTGAGACTGCGCGACTCGGGCGCAATCATCGCTATTCGGCTTCACGCGGCATTACGAAATTGCGTCATGCGATTTGCGATTGGTACCAACGAAATTACGAGGTCAGTCTCGATCCGGAGACGGAAGCGATTGTGACTCTTGGGGTGAAGGAAGGGTTGGCGCATCTGGCCCTGGCCATGGTGGGACCGGGTGACGTGGTTCTGGCACCGACCCCCACATATCCGATTCATATGTACAGTGTGATTATCGCGGGTGGTGAAGTCCGCGGGGTTGAACTAGGGCCGGATTCGGATTTTTTCGAAAATCTGAAAAAGGCCTTTAAGCAGACGCAACCGGCTCCACGGGCGTTGATTATCAGTTTTCCCCATAATCCAACCACTCGCGTGGTTGATCTGGAGTTTTTCAAAAAGGTGGTAGAGTTTGCCCTGGAACATCAAGTCTGGGTCATTCATGATTTGGCCTATGCCGATATTGTCTTCGATGGGTACAAAGCCCCCAGTCTTCTTCAAATTCCTGAGGCCAAACGAATTGGCGTGGAATTTTACTCCCTCTCGAAGAGTTATAACATGCCGGGGTGGCGGGTAGGGTTTTGTGTCGGGAATCGTGAAGTTATTGGTGCCTTGACCAAGATCAAAAGTTATCTGGATTATGGCATGTTCCAGCCTATTCAAATTGCCAGTATTATTGCCCTGAACGGTCCGCAGGATTGCGTAAAGGAAATTGTGGGACGATATGAGCGACGGCGGAATGCTCTGGTCCGCGGGCTCAATCGCATTGGTTGGCCGATCGACTATCCGCGCGCTACTATGTTTGCCTGGGCAAAAATCCCACAACCCTATCTTGGAATGGGGTCGTTGGAGTTTTCCAAGTTATTGTTGCGAGATGCCAAAGTGGCGGTTTCCCCGGGAATAGGATTTGGCGAAGGCGGCGATGACTATGTGCGCTTTGCATTAGTCGAAAATGAGCACCGGATTTTCCAGGCCGTTCGCGGAATCCGTCAGGCCTTAAAGCTGGATGGAGACGTGTAATGCGAAAGACGATTCAGGTTGGGCTGATCGGGTTTGGAACGGTGGGAACAGGAGTCGTCAAGATTCTCCAGGAAAATGCCGGTCTCATCACGAAGCGTGTTGGAGTTCCGGTGGCACTCGTGCGAATTGCGGACTTGGATGTGAAAACCGATCGCGGAGTATCGGTACCTCAAGGGGTCCTCACGACGGATGTCAGGGACATTCTCGATGATTCGGCTATTGACATAGTGGTGGAATTAATTGGCGGGCATGAACCGGCCAAACAATTTATTCTTCAGGCGCTTGAACGAAAAAAGTGTGTGGTCACGGCGAATAAAGCGTTGTTGGCCGACCATGGAGAAGAGATATTTGAAGCGGCATTCAAGGCAGGCGTTGATCTCGGGTTTGAAGCGAGTGTGGGGGGAGGTATTCCCATCATTCGATCGCTTACCGAAGGCTTAGCGGCAAACAGAATCTGGTCGATTACGGGGATTATGAATGGCACGTCAAATTATATTCTGACCCGGATGACCAATGAACACCGTGATTTTGATGAAATATTACAGGAAGCGAAGCGGGAAGGGTATGCCGAAGCGGATCCCTCGCTGGATGTTGATGGGGTGGACGCCGCACATAAATTGGCTATCATGGTGAATCTTGCGTATGGGACTCCCGTGCCCATGGGAGCCATCTATACTGAGGGCATTTCCCGCATTTCGACGATAGATATTGAATTTGCCCGTGAACTCGGATTTACGATTAAATTGCTGGGAATCGCCAAGCTTCACGAGCATGCCATTGAGGCACGAGTACATCCCGCCTTGGTGCCGGCGGGATCTCCCATTGCACAGGTCAATGGAGTCTACAATGCCATTCATCTGATTGGTGACGCGGTGGGAGATGTTGTGCTCTACGGCAAAGGGGCCGGTTCGCTTCCCACAGCCAGTGCCGTGGTGGGGGACATCATCGATTTGGCGCGCAATCGTGTCGCCGGGGTTGCCGGCCGCGTTCCTGTGACCTCATTCAAATGGGAATCACGTGAGCCTATTGCCATACGACCGATGGAGGACATTGAAAGCCGGTATTATTTGCGGTGCATGGTCAAAGATCAACCCGGCGTTCTATCGTCCATATCGGGAATTCTTGGACAGCGTGAGATCAGCATCTCGTCTGTCCTGCAAAAAGGGCGGAAGGAAGGACAAACGGTGCCGTTGGTCATCTTGACACATCGCTCGGTGGAGCGGGCGGTTCAATCGGCACTCCAGGAGATTAATGCACTTCCCATGGTATCAGAGCCAACGACGTTATTACGGATGGAAGGGGTGGAATAATACATGAGGCCAAATCGCGTCACGAAGGGGGACAAGCCATTATGATTCCTTGGCGTGGCATTATCGAGGAATATCGGAAATTCCTCCCGGTGGGAGAGCAGACTCCGATCGTGTCACTACTGGAGGGGAATACCCCACTTATTCCAGCAAAGCGCTTAGCCGGTAAAATTTGTCCTGGCCTGGGACTGTATCTAAAAATAGAAGGGGCCAACCCAACCGGTTCCTTTAAGGACCGGGGGATGACACTGGCGGTTTCCAAGGCCGTAGAAAACAAGGCCAGGGGCCTCATGTGCGCCTCGACAGGCAACACCTCCGCTTCGGCAGCGGCCTATGGGGCGAAGGCGGGGTTGCCGGTATACGTCGTTGTGCCGGCAGGGAATATCGCATTGGGTAAATTGACGCAGGCACTCATGCATGGGGCCCGAGTCATTCAGATCGAAGGAAACTTTGATCAGGCCTTAACGATCGTAAAAGATCTGTGCGAGGAAACCGCCATTGAACTGGTCAATTCAATTAACCCGTTTCGTTTGGAGGGCCAGAAAACGGCGGCCATGGAAATTTGTGAACAGTTAGGGTATGCCCCGGTCATTCATGCCCTCCCGGTTGGGAACGCCGGGAATATTACGGCGTATTGGCAAGGATATCGGGAGTACCACAAGGCCGGACAAACCCAAGGGGTGCCTCGTATGTTCGGGTTTCAAGCGGAAGGAGCCGCGCCCTTGGTCAGGGGGCATGTCGTGGAGGAGCCGAAAACCGTTGCTTCAGCTATTCGGATTGGCAATCCGGCCAGTTGGTGCCTGGCACTGGAAGCAGTGGAGGAATCTCACGGTTACCTGGACATGGTGTCGGACGAAGAAATTCTCCGAGCCTATCAAATGGTGGCGAGTGAAGAAGGGGTCTTTTGCGAGCCCGCTTCCGCTGCGTCTCTGGCTGGGATTGACAAAATGCATCGCGCCGGATTGTTGCCGAAAGAGGGGGATATTGTGTGTACCTTAACGGGACACGGGTTAAAGGATCCAGATACGGCCATCTCGGTTTCCTATCGACCGGTGACGGTTCCTGCAACACATGAAGCGGTCAGGGCGCAATTAACGAATCAATAATCCCCATGGTCTTCTGAAAACCCGGATTGTTCGTTCACCTACTCATGAACTCAACACAGTGAGGCTCAGGTCGTGCGAAAAACGATCGTGATTCACGTCGATGGATTGACAGGACAGTCGTATCAGGAATTAGGAGGCCAAACCGTCTTAGAATCGGCTCGGACACCGCACCTGGATGCATTGGCGGAGCATGGCGAACTGGGGCGCTTAGGGGTTCCCCGGGAAACCCGTCCCTTTTGCGGAGAAATGGCCCTGCTGGCTTTATTGGGATACGACCCACACAAATGGTATACCGGTCCTGGTGCCTTTGAGGCAGGGGGATTAGAGGTTGTTCTGGATGCCCATGATGTGGCCTATCTTTGTCATTTGGTGACTCTCCGGGGTCAGGATGGATGGGGGGATGAAAAAAAATTTGGTCCTCATCTATTCATGGCCGATCCCTATGGCGGAGGAATCGGGACTGAAGAGGCTCGAGAACTTATTGATGCCGTTAACGAACAATTGATTTCTGAAAATATTCAATTTTACATGGGCAGCCATCATCGGCATCTTATGGTCTGGGTGGGTGCGAGCGGGAAAGTGGTCTGTCGCAACCCCTACGAGGCCTTAGGGCAGTCAATCGAAGCGTATCTGCCGACCGGCGATGGATCGCAAATCTTACGTGAACTTATGGCGGCGTCCAGGGTGATCCTCTGCCATCATCCTGTGAATCAAGAGCGCCTGAGTGTCGGGTTGAAACCGGCCAATTGTTTATGGTTGTGGGGGTCGGGAAAGCCTGTGGAATTACCTCATTTACATGAGCGGTGGCCAGTCAACGGTCTGGTGATTTCGTCCGATGGGCCGTATATCGGTGTTGGAATGGCTGCTGGACTCCAGACGGTCAAGGCCGAACATGTGGAAGGGGGAGATATCGCATGGTTGCAGGCCGCAGCTGATCAGGCTTCGACGGCGTTGGACAGGCATGACCTGGTTTGTCTGCACATTCCCTTTTACGAGTGGGGCTTGAAGGATGGCCAAGCGGTGCCACCCTCACAATTAGTGGAATATCTTGGGCAAGTGGACGAGCAGGTCTTTGGAGCCATCCATCAGTCTGTCGGCAGCACCGACTCCATACGCATCGTCGTCCTGGTGACTCCATGTCCGAATTGGCAGAAGAATGGCGGGTCTTCCATATCGCCTTATCTGGTGTTTGAGGGGCCAGGGGAAAAATCCGAAAATCATGCGGGACCAATGAATGAACGTGAGGTAGCCAACCGTCCACTCCGTGATGCTACCAAGCTGTTTGAGCGATTTATGGTCACTCACTAAAGCCTATGGCACTGTATATTCAGAAATTCGGCGGGACATCAGTGGGGAGCCTGGAACGGATCCAAAACGTGGCTCGGCTTATTCAACACACTTACCGGGAGGGGCATCAACTGGTGGTCGTATTGTCCGCGATGAGCGGGGAAACGGATCGCCTCATGAAAATGGCCAAGACCTTGAGCATTGATCCGGATGATCGGGAGCTGGATGTGCTCCTTTCTTCTGGAGAACGGGTCACGATTGCCCTGATGGCGATGACCCTCAAAAGTCTTGGGATCAAGGCGCAATCCTTTACGGGACGCCAGGTTGGGATTGTGACCGATAGCACGCATACCAAAGCCCGAGTCTCCCGTGTTGATACGGACCGGGTGCTGGGAGCCTTGCGTGACGGGATTGTTCCCATCGTAGCCGGGTTTCAAGGTATCAACGCCGCATCCGATGTCACCACGTTAGGGCGCGGCGGCTCTGATTTGACGGCAGTGGTCTTGGCGGCGGCGCTCAAGGCCGACACCTGCTTTATTTATACCGATGTAGATGGGGTGTACACGGCCGATCCCAATATTGTGCCAGGCGCGAGACGATTGGATAAAATCTCCTATGAAGAAATGTTAGAGTTAGCGAGTCTGGGGGCAAAGGTCCTACAATCCCGTTCGGTGGAGTTAGCGGCGAAATATCAGGTCCCTGTGGAAGTGCGATCCAGTTTTCAAGATGGGCCTGGAACCTGCGTGGTCAAAGAGGATGTCGATATGGAACAAGTCTTAGTCTCTGGAGTCACGGGCGATCGGAATCAAGCCAAGGTCACGGTGGTCGGGGTTCCGGATCACCCTGGAATTGCGGCCACGTTGTTCTGCTCTATTGCCGACGCCGCCATTAATGTGGATATGATTATTCAAAATGTGAGTCAGGATTCCCTGACCGATATTTCCTTTACCGTGCCGAGAGCCGACCTTCCTCGAGGCATGAGCCTCATCAGAGACATTGCCAAATCAGTGGAAGCGCGGACGGTGGAGGTGAACGAATCCATTGCCAAAGTTTCGTTGGTGGGAGTAGGCATGCGTTCGCATTCCGGGGTCGCAGCCAGAATGTTTCAGACCCTCTCACGTGAGGGCATTAATATCATGATGATCAGTACCTCGGAGATAAAAATCTCTTGTGTGGTGGAAGAAAAATATATGGAGTTGGCGGTTCGGGCCTTGCACCAGGAGTTTGAATTAGAAGTTCCTCCGGGGAGCAGAAAGGCCTAGCGTGGGGATGTGTGTCGACACCAATGGGACGAAGGCGTGATATGAATTCCAAATTTCCGGTCATCGAAATCTACGATACGACCCTCCGGGATGGAGCTCAGGCCGAAGATGTCAGCTTTTCGGTGGAGGATAAGGTTCGCATCGCCCTTAAATTAGATGAGCTGGGGGTCCATTTCATAGAAGGAGGGTGGCCCGGAGCCAACCCGAAGGACATTGAGTTTTTCCAAATCATGAAATCGACTCCCTTGCAGCACGCCAAAATTGTGGCATTTGGTTCGACGCGAAAAGCCAAAAATACGGCCAAGGCCGATCCGACGCTGGAAGCCCTCTTATCCGCTGAAACGGATATTGTGACCATCTTTGGGAAAAGTTGGACTCTCCATGTGACGGAAGCCTTGGAAACGACGTTGGCCATCAATTTAGAACTGATTGCCGATTCCATCTCCTATCTCCGGTCGAGGGGACGGCAGGTTTTTTACGATGCCGAACATTTTTTCGATGGTTATAAAACGGATCCCGCCTACGCCATGAAAACCATTCAAGTTGCGGCAGAAGCGGGGGCGGAGCGGATCGTGTTGTGTGATACCAATGGGGGAACGATGCCATGGGATATCGGGGAGATCTTTGCCGAAATCCGCAGGAACTGTTCTGTGCCGTTAGGCATCCATGCACACAATGATGCGGAGGTAGGAGTCGCCAATTCATTGATTGCCGTGCAAGCGGGAGCGATCCAGGTCCAGGGAACGATCAATGGCATCGGAGAGCGGTGCGGGAATGCCAACCTGTGTTCCGTGATGGCCAATTTGGAATTAAAAATGGAGGCAACAGCGCTGGGGGATGGACGTTTGGCGCACCTTCGTACGATTTCTCATTATGTGGCCGAAATGGCCAATCTGACTCCCAATAAACGGCAGCCTTATGTGGGAGATACGGCGTTTGCGCATAAAGGGGGAGTGCATATTCATGCGGTGCAAAAAAACCCGCTCACTTATGAACATGTGAATCCCGATATCGTCGGCAATCATCGCCGCGTCTTAATTTCCGATAGCAGCGGACGAAGTGCCGTGTTTGGAAAGATGGAAACCTTCGGACTGGATCTTCCTCAGGATAATCCCAAGGTCCTCGAATTACTGGATTCTCTCAAAACGTTGGAATATGAGGGCTACCAATTCGAAGGCGCAGAAGGGTCTTTTGAATTATTAGTGCGGAAAGCCATGGGGACCTATACCCCATCCTTCGAATTCCTGGGGTGCCGGATCATTGTGGAAAAACGGAAAACGAATGAAGACGCTATTTGCGAAGCCACGATTATGGTCAAAGTCGGGGAAGTGATTGAACACACCGCGGCCGTCGGTAATGGGCCGGTGAATGCGCTCGATCATGCCCTTCGGAAAGCGCTGGAGCATTTCTATCCGCAGTTAAAGGAAGTTAAACTTCTAGATTATAAGGTCCGTGTGTTGACGGGGCGACATGGAACGGGTTCTCGTGTGCGAGTCCTGATTGAGTCGGGAGATCACAAGGAAAAATGGGGTACGGTCGGGGTATCGGAGAACATCATTGAAGCCAGTTGGCAGGCCCTGGCCGACAGTATTGAGTATAAGCTCATGAAGGAGAAGCCATAAAAGTGCTAGCGGTCTCTCCGAGTATAGGCTGACAAAGGGGAATCTTCTGCAGAGCCCGGTTCTTGACATCATCTCCGTTGCCCGTTACGTTGCTGCCAGCAACAACGGTCGGAGGCGTGAATTCACAATCCGTATGTACGGTCTTGGAGACCACTGGTGAGGGGGTTTTGATTTATGCGCAAGGCTGACATTGCCGAAATCATCACAGAGACTGCTGCTATCCAAAAAACCGACTCAATGGAAATGGTGGAGCACGTCTTGGATTTGATCAAGTCGATGCTTCAACAGGGGGAAGTCGTCAAAATTGCGGGGTTTGGAAACTTTGTTGTCCGGAACAAGGGGGAGCGGAAGGGCAGGAACCCAAGAACCGGAGAAGAAATTGCCATTACGCCCAGACGCGTGGTGACCTTCCGACCGAGCCAACTCTTTAAGAAATATGTCAATTCTTGATTGGCGAAAATCTCGCATTCGGTCTCGTTCACTCTCTTGCTAGACACACCGTGGGGTGATTGCAGGTATGGGGGTTGGCACCAAATACGAGGATAAGGCCTTTTATAAAATAGGGGAAGTCGCCGATTTGACGAATCTTCCCGCGTATGTCCTGCGGTTTTGGGAGTCGGAATTCATTTTTCTTAAACCTAAGAAAAGTCAGGGCAAACACCGGGTCTATTCGAAAGCCGACATTGAAACGGTCTTTGAAATAAAACGCATGCTCTATGATGAAGGGTATACGATTGCGGGCCTGAAGCGATATTGGTATCGCAAAAAACGGTCGGAAAAAGCCGTCCAAGTCCCAAAAGACCGAGTGGAAAAAGCAAAGGTGGAACTGCAAGGTATTCTGAAAATTTTGGGGCGAACGACGGTGTAGGTTTTCGACCAATGACGACGAATGAGAATACGACAGATCAGATTAATGTCGGGGCGTAGCGCAGCCCGGTAGCGCACTCGCTTGGGGTGCGAGAGGTCGGAGGTTCAAATCCTCTCGCCCCGACCATGTTTTCTTTTCAGCAGAAAGGGTTTTGTCGCCTCCTCGGTCAGTTCAAAGAGGAGAGTTGATTGGGTAGTAGGTAGTACGAAGGCTCGCTAGGCTTGTAAGTCCTCTTCTTCAGCCAGCTCCTCACCCTCGGGCATTCCATACGCCACATACTTCGCATAGGAGAGATAAATCTGGCTGCTGTCTCTCATGGCCTTTGAGCCAGCCTTCATTCTATGGAATCGGTTTTTGGATTCCGGATCGGTCTGTGTTTCGAGCTGGCGAACATGCTCTTGTAATAACATGGAATAGCGCTGCATGGCCTGCTCTATTTCCAAATAGGCTTGCAGAATGTCTTCTTGCATGAATGTTCCTCCTTCAAAATGTCCTCCACCTTACAAAAGGTTGTTCCCGTGGTCAACTTACCGTGACCGTCGGTGTGGAGTGTAGCCTGACGATCAGGGGATCTCGGGGAGAACCTCCCGTGATGAAGAGTCGTTTGACCGATTTTTTAGATATTCAGTAAAATGGTGGCCGCCTAGGAGGGTCCACAACGTGTGTTCCGACATGATGTTGAAATCTGTAGCGTAGTCCGCGCAATCCATGAGTCTCCACCCGCCGCGCCATTGGATTTCCGTTGTTATTCCTATTAAAGATGAGCGGGAGAACATCCCGCTATTAGCGAGCCAATTGCTCAAGTTTTTTGAGTCAAGGCCTGAAAGTGGCTCCGCGGCATTTGAACTGGTCTTTGTGGACGATGGAAGTTTGGACGGGAGTGGGCCCTTGCTGGATGAGTTATCCAAACAGTTTCCTGCAATACGGGTGATTCATTTAGACCGGAATCACGGGCAAACGGCGGCATTCGATGCGGGCTTTCGGGAGGCGAGAGGAGAACTCGTTGCCACCATGGACGGTGATCTGCAGTATGATCCGAATGACTTTGCCAAACTCCTTCCCTTTGTGGAACGGTATGATTTAGTGTGTGGGCGACGGCAAGCCAGACATGACAATCTGGTCCGTCGATGGTCGTCAAAAATTGCCAACCAGGTTCGTAATTGGGCTGTGCATGACGGCATTTCAGATACCGGCTGTTCCTTGAAGGTCTTTAAGCAGGCTGTGGTCAAACGACTTCCTCCATTTAAAAACATGCACCGGTTTTTTCCGGCGCTGGCCCAAATGTATGGGTTTACGGTGACTGAAATCCCCGTTCAGCATTTTCCAAGAGCCCATGGGACATCCAAATACGGAATTGGCAACAGGCTTTTTGCCGGTCTGTATGATCTTTTCGCTGTCAGATGGATGCAAAAACGCTGTTTGAACTACACCCTGAAGGGTAGCCATCCCGAGAAATCCGAACCGTAGCATTCTTGAAGTGACCACCTGCAGGAAACGATTGACGTGCCACAAACCTTTATGCACCGGAAGGGATCTGAATTGATGGACCCCTTTGGGCGATTGATTCCCTGTTACTGACAATGTTCGAATCCTTCACGCAGTCTTTTCTGGCCATGTCGTTTGAGGAACTCCTCTGGATCGGCTTTGGTTTTTTGGGGCAAGGTATTTTTTTCTCACGATGGTTGGTGCAATGGGTGGTGTCGGAACGCAACGAGGAAAGCCAAATTCCCATGTCGTTCTGGTACATGAGCCTGGTTGGGAGTGTGATTGTGCTGACCTATGCCATCCACATCGCCGATCTGGTATTCATGGCAGGCCAAAGCGTTGGAACCGTGGTGTATGTCCGCAATATCATGCTGCTCCATCAGGCCAATAAGCGAGTCATGAGTGGATAGCCCTCGCCCTCAAGCACTCTCTCCGTCCTTTCTCCGCTCTTCAATAACACAATCTCCTCTTTTTCAGGTGGTGTGTGTGCTGCTCCTGGCTGCCTGGCTATTGGGCATAGATGGTGGATGGTTCTTTGGCCCGGATCTGGGCGCGCTGGGGCTGACGGATCGTGATGAGGGGAGTAATGCCGAAGCGGCCCGGGAAATGCTGGAGACCGGTGACTGGATTTCCCCCACTCTCAACTATGAACCGCGCTATGCCAAGCCGGCTTTTGTGTATTGGCTCATCAGCGGGTCCTATTCCCTGTTTGGCATCAATGAATTCGCCGCGCGGTTGCCTTCGGCTTTGTCCGGTCTCTGCCTGCTGTTGCTCCAATACGTGTTTGTACGAAAGTGGGCTGGTCCTACGGTGGCCCTTTTCGCTTCCTGCATATTGCTCCTGAATTTGGAGTTTTTGGGCATCAACCGGATGGTGCTGACCGATCCTGAACTGGTCGTGTTCACCACATTGGCCGGATATAGTTTTTGGCACGCACTTCACCAGGAACAGACCAGGCGATGGCTTTTCGCCGTCTTTTATCTGGCCATGGGGTGTGGCATGTTGGTCAAGGGGCCCGTGGGCCTCATCATTCCGCTGGTGGGTGTAATCCCCTATCTCACCCTCACGCGCCAATGGGGAACCTTCTGGCGACGGGGCTTTCCCCTTCTCGGAATCCTTTTGGTCGCCGCTGTCGCGGCTCCCTGGTATGTGATGATGTTTCAAATACACGGGGAAGCCTATTGGGCCGCAGCGCAGGCCAATACCACCGGCCGGTTCATGAATCCCATGGAAGGCCATGGTGGGACGCTCTTGTTTTATGTGCCGGTGTTATTGGTTGGATTTTTCCCATGGAGCGCCTTTCTCCCTTTCGTGGTGTATCAGACGTTCAAGGGCTGGAAAGCGTTCTGGCAGGGACAGGGTCCTATCACGCAAGAGCAACATTTGGAGTGTTTCCTGAGCCTCTGGGTGGTGGGATTGTTGCTGTTCTTTACCTTCTCGGCCACGCGTCTGCCTCATTACATTTATCCTCTGTTTCCGGCCGCAGCCTTGCTGGTCGCCCAGTGGTGGAAGCGTTTCTTGACAGAAGAAAGTCCAGGTGGACTGACCGCATCCACTCGTGTCCTCATTGGGGTGGGATACCTCCTGGGCATTGCGATGATGTTTGTGCCGGCGGTCTTTCAGTTGTTCATGAAGCAAATTGCCAAAGAATTTCCGGCTGCGATCCAGGTGGATCTGGCGTGGCTCCCCTCGCTGGTCGGGCTCGTCATGGTCCTAGGAACCATGCTCATGCGTCAGTGTATGCGATCTGACACCAAACGCCATCTGGCCTTTGGGGTAGGGTGCGGGATGATGCTGATCTTTACCCTATTAATCGCGCGAGGAGGACTCTCGATTTACCAACAGTATTTCATTGGACCACCGCAGGAATTAGCCGTCATCGCCGGTTATAACTTAGGCCCGGATGACCGATTGATTCAATTTGGCCGGAAGCGCCCATCCCTCAGTTTTTATGCCAAACGCAAAGTGTACTTTCTCGGGGTGAATGACGAAGAGCTTTCCCAACACCTCGCGGCTCCCGGCCGAAAAATGGCCATTATCCAAACTCAGCTTCGAGGACAACTTCCCGAAGCCATGGCCCATTGGATCGTCGTTCTGGACCACGGCGGTTTTTCTCTCCTCACCAGCGAACCGCTGTTGTAATCGACAGGGTCTTGTGTTGGAAATAACGAGATCGTTTCACTCTCCCGATTTTTTGGGGAGAGTGAGTCGAGGCAAATCATATTGAATGAGAAGGTGGAGTTTCAAAGAAAAAGGGCAAAGATTGATTAGACATTGTCCGAGGTCATTTTCGCTTTCAACATCTCGGCAAGAAACAATTTGTTGTCTGCAGTGAGGTTTTTGACCGAATCTTCAAAATTTTTGGCCCGCTCCAGGTTTTCCTTATAAAATGCAATGTCGGACAATGTGCGCGTTGCATCTCGTGCCACACCCTGTAAGTCACCCATCAGGCTTGGCGTTAATTTCTTGGTGGAAAGGGATTTGACCACCTCAACCAACCGTTGGGCTTCCTGAATCCATTCCTCATAGTTATTTTCCATTTTGATATAGGAGTGGGCATCTCCAATAATCCACAGACGAATCAATTCGATTTCTTGAGACGTAATGTCTTCATTGTTATGAAGCTTCCTCATTAGTGAGGCCATCTCATCTTTGGTAGATTCTTGAATGCCTTCTCGTAGGTCATTATAGAGAGTCGTAAAGGTCTGGTTCAGTTGTTGAAGCGCGGTGATGGTCGTATTGTGGTTGATGGTGGGACATTGGGTCATCGCCTGTTGAACGCCCTGTTTGACTTTTTCTTGATACATGGAGTTTCTCCTGTTTGGGTAAATACCCCAGTCGTGCCAAATGGGGAATCCAGATTAGTATTCATTGGACAGCAAACGGACTCGCGACACGCCAAGCTTATCCAAGGCCACACGTAATCCTTGATAATTTTTCGGTTGGTATGGGAAAAACTGAAGAGGGTGTAGGAGAAAATCTCCTCAATTTGCTTTCTAGTGTCGGAGCCTGGATTCGCGAAGTCCGTCTCCATCAAGGGCGCGGGTTGTAAATCTGGCGGTCGTTCGCTGAAGGCGGTTGAACTTACCTTGGGAGGCCTCTCGTCTGTCTTGACGGCAAGACTGAGGATGGAGTGATTCATCCAGACCGGGCGGGAGGAGTCAGCAGAGGGCATAGTAGTCCCAGGTGGGATGAAGGCCTGAACGGTCCTGCATGAGCAGGGTAAGAGGAGTGGCGAGTCGGCAGCGGAACTCATGAGGGACAAATGGCTGAATAACCAGTTAACTCTGGCCTTCCCGACAGAGGATATGGGTGAAGCCCTAAGGGCTGACGAGGAAGTGTCGAATCGCTTGCGGCGAACCGCGCAGTCGAAAGCCCGGCGAGAGGTGATCAGTTGCGAGAAGTCTCTCCTGGTTAGCCGGTCGCTTAACCCGCCGAACCGCCGTATACGGACCCGTATGTACGGTGGTGTGACAGGGAAAGCGGGTGATCGCCTACCTATGTCGATGGACGCCCCGTCTGGCTTGATCGGATGGGGCAGACGCAATCTTTGAATGGTCGGACCAACTCGCGGAGCCTGTCCTGAGTTTTCGAAGGGCTCAAACAAGGTCCGCCCGTTGATAAGAGCGTCCGACCCTGGAGCCGGACGGTAAGCGTCGGACAATAGGTGACCACCTTTTCAGGGACTCACATGAAAGAGCGGGAAGCCATATATGCTGTATGTTCCCTTTTTCCAATCTCGCCGCCCGTTGCCTCTTAATAAGAGGGTTACCTTCAACAATGAATGCGAATGTCTCCTTGACATATATTTTCGATTGACGAAGAATAATTGGGCTTTTTACAGATATCTGTTAACTGATTTGTTTGCCTTATCCGATTGTTTCATGGACTGTTTAAAGGCTATGCCAAGGATTCTTGTCTGGTCTGTGCCTTACCTACCATCCAAAATGTGATGGACCTGACAAAAATTTTTATGATCAATATAGATGGGCAGCTTTATGAAGAGAACCAGGTAAGGCAGATTCCATGCTCTACTTGGGACGATTTTATACAAGAAGTCCGAAAGACTCCATCAATTGAACAGAATGAAGGATCCAATCTTATCGGTAGGTGGGCTATTTACCGTGGGCATTCCTCACCTGAATGGAAGCTATCGTCTCGTCTTGAACGATCAATTGTTTTTAATGGGAGACACAATAATGGGGAAGTTGTCGAAGGTGGGTTGAGGGAAATAAACGGTCAAGGTTGGTATGTGAGTCTGTGTACTGAGATTCTGAAAAAGTTCAGACAGAATGCATCCGGTATACCCAATGTCGATATTACTCGTGAAGATGATGAGCTATTTGCATTAGGACGACACTATGGTCTTCTGACACCATTGCTCGATTGGACAATGAGTCCGTATGTCGCTGCTTTTTTGCATTCATCGAACTTTATAAAAAACTTGAATTTAAGGCTGGAATTCCCTTTTCTTTTAAGGACGGTTTTGTGCATGTCTGGGCCCTCCGTCTATGGGATAATTTGGACGAAGCTGGAGTTTTTAAACTTGTTCAACTTAATAGAGAGAAGGGTTCAAGGCTTTGGGCACAGTCCGGGCTATTTACGAGGCTCGACAGTAGTAAACATCTTGATATTGAAGCTTACTTAAAAAGCCGAGGAAAAGCCCACTATCTTGAATGCTACCAACTTCGGTATGAAGATGCAGTGACTGCCTTACGGGATTTGGATTTGATGAACATTGATCTAGCTACTATGTTTCCAGATTTGCAAGGTGCAGCGGAACAGGCAAATATAGATTCAGAAGTACTTCGAACTGCTATGACAAGTTTGCTAGACGGGTCCGATAAGCCGAAGAAAAGGCTTGGCTGACCGGTGGCTAGTGAACAAAGAGTAAGTTAAATGGGAAGATAATTGATAGCACAGACAAGCGCTATCTTTCTTGAATGGGTCAGTGCCGTGGACATTCGGAAAATTTTTTATTCTGACAAGAGCCAAAGATTTCATATTTGGAGGAGATCGCACCTTCTGGTGTTATCTGAGAGTTGAGCCCCTCACATCGAACCGGACTTGCTGCCACCTTTTTGGGGGACAAATTCCAGGAAATATTGGCGGGGGAGAAAGGTGTGTTCTTTGACGAAGGTAAAGCCGGCTTGTTTCATATCCTTGATGACTTGTTCTTTGGGAACCAAATGGCGTTTTGAGAAGCCGAGTGTGCCGGACCGCGCGTCGGCGTAATAGTCGATGATGACCACACGCCCGTTTGGCTTGAGCGCGGGTTTGGTGTTGGCCAGATAGTCAATCTGGTCTTCCAGGTGGTGATAGACGTCGCACAGGAACACCATGTCTGCGTTGTTCCCCGAAAATGTGGGACCTTCTTTTTCAGCCAAAATAAAACGGACTCTGTCGGCGAGCCCAAGTTTTTCCAACTCGCGTTTGTTGTAATTCAACATTTTCTGTTCGACATCGATAGCGATGATCTGTCCCTTCTCCCCCACGGCTTTTGCCAGGCGGCGGGTGAAATAACCCGATCCTGCCCCCATATCGATCACCATCATGCCAGGCGCGAGATTCAGAGCCTCAATGACTTTTTCGGGCTGTTGGTGCTGATCACGTTCCGGGCGTTCAAGAGCGTGAATGTATCTGTTGATATCCCATGTTTTTTGGGCACAGCTTGCAGTCAGGCCTGCGAGAACTGCAAGAATCAGGAGGTAGAACATCGTTGGTCTTTTGGACGGTTCTACTGGAGGCGTCGATCGTTCGTTCATTTGTATTATCCTTACATTCATGCCTGATTTTTTTTGGATAGGGGATAAACGGCAAACATTTTACTCTTATAACGATTGAAGAGACGAAGTTTCAAGTAAAAGGTGAACGCATGGCTTGGGGAAATGCTGCAGTTTTCCTGTGTTTTTGGTGAATCGTGAGGACTACCGCATCTGCCGCAACGCTAGGGGAGCACTCCTATTTTCCTCTGTAGACGTCACAATTTCTTGAGGCGAAATAGACTAAAGGACGAGATTCTGCGAGCGGATGGCGAACGTGAGAAAAGCCATAAAGAGCATAGCGGCTCCCAGGGCTGCTTCGGTCCAGATGGAGTGTTGAATAAGCCACGGCTCTACCCCTGGCTTGCTTTGAGTCGACTCATTGAGGGGATTCCCTATCCACCAGACGACTCCAGCCACCAGACTTGCTCCCAGCACCACAACACTTCCCGTGGTGGTTGCTAGGCCAAGGCCCATAAGTAATCGCGGCCATTGAGGGAGCCATCGTTCGGGAGATAAAGGGCTTCCGGAAGTAATTTCCCGTATCCACCAGAGTCTTAGCCCTAATCCTACACCTATGACTATCAGTCCGAGAAAGAGTGAGAGGGATGGTTCCAATTCAATACCTGGATGGGGAACAATGATCCATACGATGCTAAAGGCCGTGACCATCCAGACGAGACCATGAGTGAGTGTGTGCTGAAAGAATTCCTTCCACTTGTCTGGAGGATGAATGATGATGAGCGCGGTTCCGATTCCCACCAGAACACCGCCAAGCACATCTGTAGGGAAATGGGAACCGGTGACGACACGGCAGGTTCCAATAAACGCGGCTAACCCGAACCACAACATTTTGCCTTTTGGGAAATGATAGGCCAGGACTGTGGCTACGGCAAAGGAAGCGGTGGCATGACCGGAGGGAAAAGAGTCCCATCCGCTTTCAAATGAAGGGGCGATCTGCCAGTCCTGTCCTTGTCTGAGTCTTGGCCTGGGGCGGCCGATGGTGTGTTTCAATATTTGGGTAAAGAGTCCGGCGACTCCGTGTGCGAGTAAGGTATGAATGCAGGCGGACTTCCAGGTAGGCCAACCGAATCGGAATCCTATGGCCCCAATGGTCAATGATATGAGCACCAGAGTCAGCCCGTCACCTAATCGGTTTCCCACATTGCCGATGTGGTCGATGGCAGGATGCGTGAAGCTGTGAACGATCTGGAGAGTTGGACCATCTACCTGGGCAAGAAAAGCAAATAAGCCAAGGAGGAGGACTCCGGATAGCCCGAATATCAGGAGGGGATTCTGGCGGAGGAGAAGCTGCGGACGTCGAGGTGAAGGAGCTGCGGGTGATTGGTCAGTCACAGGATTGGAAAATAGGATTCATCAACAGCCTTGGCCGAATTTTTCTTCCGTTTATGGAACATCTCCTCCTCCTCCATGCTCCCTCCGGACCAGGGCCGGTAAAGGGGACGAGGAGGGCCCGGTTGACATAATATTCGTCGGATTAGGGCACCCAGTCAGCCAGAAAGATGTTGAATTCTTTTGGGTTGGCGGCATTCCGATCGGATGACCATACCACCTGTTTTCCGTCAGGGGAGAACATCGGGAAGCTATTAAAGTGCCCTTTGAAGGTAATTTGTTCGGGGTGCGTGCCATCGTCATTGATCATATGCAAGTGAAAAGAGGGGCGCCCCTGATGATCAGGCGGTGTCGACAAGTTAGAGGAATAGATGATGCGTTTCCCATCGTGAGCAAAGAAGGGAGCAAAATTCGAACGCCCGTTGTGCGTGACCTGTATCTTGTTGGAGCCATCAGCATTCATGATGAAGATTTCCAGGTTTGAGGGTTCCACAAGGTTTTGACTGAGCAGGTCACGGTAGGCTTTCACGTCCTCGTCAGTTTTCGGATGATGGGCTCGATAGACGATTCTTTTATTGTCGGGAGAAAAAAAGGCCCCGCCATCATATCCGACTTCGTGCGTCAGTCGCTTCAGATTCTTTCCATCGATATCCATGGTGTACACATCTAAATCTCCATCGCGTATGGAGGTGAAGACAATGGTTTTTCCATCCGGAGAAATGGTGGCTTCGGCATCGTACCCATGGGCGGAGGTCAACCGTTGGACGTCCCGGCCACCGATATTCATGGAGAAGATGTCGTAATCATCGAGTGCCCACCGGTAACGTTCGGTCTTTTCGGGGACGGGTGGACAAAATTGACTGTTGATATGTGTGGAGGAAAAAAGGACACGCCGACCTCCGGGGAAAAAATATCCGCACGTGGTGCCGCCCAGTCCCAGGCTGACCCGCCGGACATTTGTGCCATCGAGGTCCATGATATAGATTTGATAACAGGACCTGAGCGTCTTACCATCCGGTTCCAGAGTTGACTGGTATACCAACCGGTTACCCTCATCCGAAAAATAGGCTTCGGCATTTTTCCCCGAAAATGTGAGCTGCCGGATATTGGCCAAATGAGGTTCCGGTTGATCCTGATTCGCGGATGGTTCGGCAGCCAGGGCGGTATTGCACACTAGCAACAAGGGCAGCAGGGTTAACGGGAGAATGTGTCGTATCGAACATGTGGATCGAAGGATAGGAAAGGTCGGATGCATTCATGAACCTCACGGTGAATGGCGAATAATTTCTCGTGTAGAGTGTACGGGTTGAAACATTCCCCGGGCAATCACTTTTCCTTGCTTGAAGACCAGATAGCTATCCCACCCGTAGAAAAATAACAGCCGTGCAACGGGCTTGACGGCTTCCGGAGACCATCCGAAAAAGAATGTGACGGTATGGTTTGCATCCCGGGGATGGGCGCACGAAATCAGGAAGGCCATCTCCGGGCCCTCGAATTTCTGTTCCCCGATGGAGAGGTGTCCCGGATGCATGTCCATAAACCTTTCGCAACTAGGGAAGGAACCGGATTCCAACAGACGACGGGCAGAGGGTCCGATGATCAGATAGGAGGCCGATTCAGAAATGACCGGATCATCGGTTTGGATCGTTTCGATGCCGGGTTGTCCCTCAAGACGTTGAAACAGAGTTTCTAGGCTTTGAGCTTCCTCTTGTGTCAGGGTCTGAGGTCTGATGAGAATCCGACGGGTGTCGGTTTCCCACCTATTTAACATGGGTGGAATGTGTGCACGGAGGAGGTGGAGCAGAAGATCGTGCTCGGGATCAATGGCGAGTGTCGTCGGACTTGCCGGGAGATGCAGCGTGAACGGTTGTGTGTCCTGAGCCACGTTGAGGACGGCGTCATGCATGAGTCCTCCTTGGAGATCAAGGTGGAGGGGAAGGCGGATGGTGAACATCGGGTCCGCCTGTCGGATTGTTCCGGTCAGGGTGAACTGTCCCTGTACCGTGGGATCTTCCTGGACCAAGATGTCCTGGATGTCCAAATTTGGTGCGCCGGGTTGATCGATCCATTGATGGAAAAACCAACTGAGGTCTCTTTCAGCCGCCTTTGAAAAGATCCGGAGAAGATCGTTCCACTCCAGATAGGTGCCCGTCCCTTCCTGAATAATACTGCGAACCCCGTTAAAAAAAGCCACCTCTCCCATTTCTTGTCTGAGCATGTGAAATACCATGGCTGTTTTCTGGTAGCCAATGGCATTATCCAACCGGGATTCTTTGTGGTGAAATGCCCGTACGGGATATTCCTTGTCCGGCTCGGCATACAGATTATATTCGTAGACCATCCGCCGTCGGGTATTGAAGGCCTCCTGCCGATTCCCTTTAGCCTCGTCAAAATAGTAATTGGCGAGATAGGTGGTGAGCCCTTCTACCCAATTGCCTTGGGCAAAGTCATTGAAAACGGAATTTCCGAACCAGGAATGGACGATTTCATGACCGAGAGAATAGGGTTGGGTATATCCGCGCCGAATAACCCCCTCACCTAAGAGGGTGAATGAGGGGAGCCCAAGTCCGCTTGGAAAAAAGTTTTCCACGACGGCAAATTTTGTAAACGGGTATGGACCCAAAAGATCGGTATACATGTGAAGGTAGTCGATGGTCGCTTCTATATATTGGGGAGCCAGGTGTGCCTCTTCCGGGAAAAGATAGGTGGCAAGTTGAATGCCTTTCCATTCCTGCTTTTGCACCACAAAATGATTGGCTGCCAGCGTCAGCGCTTCACTCGGCAGGCTCACCTTCCACTGGGTGGTTCGGCGCCGGTCAGTCACGGTATTGGAGACTTCCCGGCCTTGGGTGATCGCTTCCCACTCTGAAGGGAGGCTGAGGGTGAGATCATATGTCGAGAGGGTCTGTTCCCATGTGGGATGCCAGAATGTTTCGTATGTTAAATACACGCCGTTGGGTCCAATATGTCCGTTGGTGTCATCCGGTTTGACAAAGCGAAGTCCACCTGAAGCTTTTGGAGAATCATCAATCTGCCCGTGATAGGTCAGGTTGAGGACAGCCGGTTGGTCCGGGCCGTCAAGGGGAGGTAAGGGAATTTCAATAACCCGGCGGGTTGATGGCGGCGGAGTCACGGCTTCTGAGGGATGGGGGATGGGAAGGAATGTGCCATTGAATTCGATCCGATCGATCGTGAGCTGAGGGTGCAGGATGAAGGAGACGGACGAGTTGGCACGATGAGATGGAGAAAGATGAAGGGTGTCCGATCCGGCAATGGCATGGGTGTCAGGATTCAGTTCAATATGTAATTCATGGTGAATAGGCATCAACGCCTTGGCTTGGAGAGGATTCGCCATCGCCAGGCACATCAATACCCCGAGGACAATCGGTGGGACACGTATGGCTTTCCGGAAGATTTGGTGAATAACACTCACAAGACGATTTCCTTGGTTAATTTCCGAACACCATGTTTGTCTCCGCTGGAATGCTGTGTGGAAGAAAGCTGGGAGGTGTCAGTCCTCTGGATTTTCTGCCGGGAGCAAGGCCTCGACAAATGCTGAAGCGTGAAAATCCTGAAGGTCCGCTTCCCCTTCCCCTACACCTATCAAACGAATGGGAAGATTGAGTTCGTCGACGATCGCCACGACCACTCCGCCTTTTGCGGTTCCATCCAGTTTGGTCAAGGCTAAGCCCGTGACGCCGAGTGACTCATGGAATTGTCGGGCCTGTGCAATAGCATTCTGCCCCAGCGTGCCATCCAGGACAAGGAGAGTTTCATGTGGGGCGTCAGGCATTTCCCGTGCAATAATTCGTTTGATCTTTTTCAACTCATCCATCAAATTAATTTTGGTGTGCAGACGACCGGCGGTATCAATGAGGACGACGTCCACATTTCGAGCTTTCGCCGCGACCATGCCATCAAACACCACGGCGGCAGGATCGGAGCCCTGCTTCTGCTTAATCACTTCGATACCCGTGCGCTTTCCCCAAATGTCCAATTGTTCAATCGCAGCAGCCCGGAAAGTGTCGCCGGCGACAAAGAGTGTGTGTAATCCTTGTTGCTTCAAGCGATGCCCGAGTTTGGCAATGGTCGTGGTTTTGCCGACACCGTTGATGCCGATGATCAAGATCACAAATGGACGAGGGCCGCGTCGAATAAGTTGTTCCAGCGGTTCGGTCTCGCCCTTTCGGAGAATGTCCGTCAGGAGAGTATGGAGGACCGCTGTTGGATCAGTCCCACTGAATAACCGTGTTTTATCTTTCAGCATCTCAAGAAACCGCTCGACCGTGTGTATGCCGACATCGGCTTCCAGGAGACTGGATTCGACATCTTCCAGGGCGACGGGATCCAGGTGCCCCCGCCCCAGGCGACGTAATGACTTTTGCACGGTCTGACGTGTTTTTGCTAACCCCTTCTGAAGACGTTCAACCCATTTCATAGCTGATGTTCCCGACGATTACGGCAAATAAGTGATGCATGGTTTTTTGTTATGCAAGAAGACGGAGTGCCGGCGAAGAAAGGCGACCGAAGATCGTGCGTTCTTTTCGCTTCATCCGTTTGGCTTCCCGATCGGTTGTTTCATGGTCATACCCCAGCAAATGAAGGGTACCATGAATGAGTAAACGCAGGATTTCTTTATCGGCGGTATTGCCAAAGCGTGGAGCTTGAGCCAGTGCCACGGGAATACAAATCACGACATCTCCCACGAATGCCAGTGGCGACTGTAAGCCATCCTGCATGGGGAAGGCTAGCACATCGGTCGCATAGTCCCGCTGCCGGTAGGTCCGGTTGAGTGTCCGCATGCGGGTCTTGCCGACAAAGGTGAGACTCAGATTAGCTGAAGGATACCCTGCCTGTTGTAACACGGCTTGGGTCAGGCGGCACACAGTTCGGGGACGAACGGATACTCGTCGGAGGTGAGAACGGAGCCACACAGCCATCGGGTGTTACGGCGTGGGCCTCTGGCCATTGGTGTCTGATTTCGAATGAATTCCAGGAGATACGGTCGAATGCCCGGATGATATGTTGTGCGGGCTGTTGCTGGGCAGTTGGTGTTCAAACCGATCGTACGCTTTAATAATTTCTTTGACCAATCGATGCCGAACCACATCTTGCTCGGAAAAATACACAAATTGTATTCCGTCAATATTGAGGAGGATGTCAGCAATCTGCGCCAATCCGGACTTCTGCGAATCGGGAAGGTCGATTTGGGTGATATCCCCGGTCACAATGGCCTTGGAATTCAGTCCGAGTCTCGTCAAAAACATTTTCATTTGTTCGGTGGTGGCGTTTTGGGCTTCGTCCAGAATGACAAAGGCATCGTCAAGCGTCCGTCCACGCATGAACGCCAGTGGGGCGATTTCAATTTCGCCTCGTTCGATGAGCCGATTAGCCCGATCAATGTCCATCATGGTGTACAACGCATCGTACAAGGGTCGTAAGTAGGGGTGCACTTTGGCAAAGAGGTCGCCCGGAAGAAAGCCGAGATGTTCCCCTGCTTCCACGGCTGGCCGTGCGAGAATGATGCGACTGACTTGTTTATGCGTGAGAGCACCGAGGGCCATGGCCATCGCCAAATAGGTTTTCCCGGTCCCGGCGGGGCCAATGGCTATGACCAGATCCGACTTGTTAATGGCTTCTAGATAGGCCTGTTGATTGGGAGTTTTCGGATTGACATTCCCTTTTTTGGTCGGAATCGCGCTTGCTGAAACGGTATAGGGTTTGAGCGGGGTATCCCGTTTTTCTTCTGTCGCCAGAATGGCTCGTGAGATATCGTCGGGTTTCAATTCGTAATAGGTTCGGGTCCAATCGGCTAATTCCCGCAAAATGTGTTCGGCCCGCAAAACGGATTCCGGTTGACCATGAAGGGTAATTTCATCGCCCCTGGCCGCCATCCGCACCTGGAGCTCCCCTTCGATCATTTTGAGATGCAGATCGTGCGGGCCGAAAAGATTGGCTAAATCGACCCCTTCTCGTAGTTTAATTTTTCGCACGTCGTATTCGACTTAACCTCCGGTTAGCTGACATTGCCCCGTAAGTTGATTCTAGCAAAGGTTTCAGTTTGGCTCAAGGAATGAAATAAAAGGCTACCGTCTCTTTTGGCAGATTGAACAAAAGAACGAGCTACGTTCACTTTGTAGACGGGTGATCAGAGAGGGGCATCCATGCAAGCAAGGCAATCCTGCCTTCTGATATATCTGGTGTGCTTGCTGAAACCGTCCATAGGACCCATCCGG
>JACKFF010000014.1 GCA_020632595.1 Nitrospiraceae bacterium
AGGTCAGAGGAACCAGCTCGGTTAATCCCGTGACTTGAGGATATTTCTTGTGCAAGACCAGAAGAACCTCTTGAGCCAAATCTTCAGCCACATCCCTTGACCCACGAGATGTCGCAAATGCCACAATCCTCTCACGGAGTTGGCCAATGATCTGATCCCGGGTCATAGACCGGTTATGGCCTTTTCCCGTTAATCAACAACAATTCAACCTCCGGACCTATTTTGCACGAGGATTCTCACCCAAGTGCCGCTTTCCCGTGAGCGAGAGGTTCGATCCTGAAATGTGGCGTTCGTATGATTTCTGAAGCTTTTGGGTATTGTACCACTGGTTGGGAATGAAGGAGAGAAACCTGCAAGAAAGCACACACGAACCCTTCGGCAACCGGCGGAAAGCCCGGAATGTGACAACAGAAGGCTCTACACTTTTTGCACTTCGAAATACAGAAGCGCATGGTCGGAATATTTTCTGGTCCAGGCATCTCGTTTCTCGGGAGTCGTTTCTTGCGGCCACCCGCGAATATCGATGTGGGCTGATCCAAAGGCCTTAAACCGCAGATGGTCCGCTGCCACGACGTGATCAAGGTTGCCAGGTGAGTAAGAGGACGTCGATCCCGGCCAATAGGTCTCCGGATAGGACTTGTCGAGCACCTGCATCTTCCGGGTTTTTACCCGTTTCTGCAGACGTTGGACTTCCTCGACTGCACTGACATCCTTCGTGCTAAACGTCAGATTCATCCCCATCGTATTGAGATCCCCCAGAAAAATATAATTCGCCTGCCCCCCACTGCACGATGCCTTATCCAGGACTTTTCGCAATTTGAGCGCCCGTTCGGTCTGATCGTCCCGCAAGCCAAATCCTCGAGGCTCCGTCAGACTTTTTAAATGCAAAAACAACAGGGGATAGGGTTTCCCATCCACTTGAATCGTCAGCAAGGATCCAGGCCGAAGAACGGATACCCCGGATTTAAATTCCAGCCGCTGAGTATAAAAACTCGAGAAGGTTCGCTTTACACCTATCAGAATTTCCTGTGCTTGAGGCCCTTCCGTAATATGAAACTGGTAGTCCGGCATTACCGTCACAATGGTGTCATATACCGTTGAGCCTACGACTTCGTATACCGCGACCACGTCGGCATGTTGTTGGGCCAGAAATTCGATAATGGGGCCGACCGGTTTTTTCGGCTTCACCTTATTTTTGTTCATCGCCCCGAAATGCTCCACATTCCATGACGCAACAGAGAATGCCTTGGCCATCATCTCCTCCTTGGTGACGTGTGATAGGTCATGAAATCTTCACCTTTCCCAAGGTTGAATCATAGGCTTGGAAAAAGAAAAAGATTGGATTAGGTGGACTAAAACCCTCTCACGATCCCCTGATTAGGTTTTTCAGCAGAGAGGCAAATTGGCAGAAACCGGAAGCACCAGAGAAAACGTGGCACGATTTAAATAGACGTCAAATAGGCCGCAATGAACAAGACGGCCAGGCTCAGACTCAAGATGGCTCGTTGGACCCACACTACTTTACCGGAAAACAGGAGTGGCTCCGTCTCAGTCTTTTTGCTTTTTGCGGAGACCCCATAGGGATCAAGAATAAGATCGTGGACGAAAATTAATCCTCCAACAATCGCAAAGACAAAAAGCTTGAGCATCATGATCAAGCCCCAACTGGTTTCAATACGTGCTGATCCGCTTTCATCCAATAATTGAGAGGCTCCGGTAAAGACCAGCGCCATGAGACTCACCCACCCCACCATTTTAAACCGTTGGCCAAATTTTTTGGCCATCTCAAGAGCTTCCATCGACGGTACCTTGGCCTTGCCTTCGGTCAAACTTGGTCGGACAACGAGCTGAACAAACATCCATCCGCCAATGAAAGTGATGGCGGCCAATAAGTGAATCCACGTAACAACATAGGCGGGCATCTGTTTTCTCCTACAATTTTCATTCATCTCCCAAACGGTGCCATAATACCCACTGAAACAAGGAAAGACCACCAAGAAACGTGCCGGATTCTTTCGCCCCCTGACTGGAATCGGCTATGGTTCTCTCAACAGCTGTGGAGGTCAAATGATGAAGATTCGTTTTCAGCTATTCCCAAATCTTTCCAAAATATTTGTCCTGGGCCTCCTGGGTCCATTCGCCCTTGCTGGATTCATGGCCATTGACCCCTCGTGGGGAGCTGAAGCAGACAAGGAGCGATGGAACAAGAAATATGAAACCGAGAACTATCTATTCGGACGGGACCCTATCCCGTTCTTAAAAGACCATGTCGATCTTCTCCCCAAAGGGGCTGCCCTTGACCTGGCCATGGGCGAAGGACGCAACGGAGTCTTTTTAGCCACGAAAGGCTTTCAGGTCACCGGAGTCGATATTTCAGAGGCGGGTTTCGAAAAAGCCAGCGCCCTCGCTTCCGAGAAAGGGGTGAAGCTGACCACCGTCGTGGCCGACCTGGAACAATACACGATTCCCCCCAGTTCCTACGATGTGATTATCTGCACCTATTTTCTGCAGCGCGATCTCTTCCCAAAAATTACAGCTGCCCTCAAGCCTGGCGGGGTGGCTCTGATCGAAACCTATACGGTTGATCATTTGCAATATCGCCCAAAATTTAACCGGACCTTCCTCCTGGAGCGAAATGAATTATTAACGTTGCTCCCTGGCCTGCGGGTGTTGCGTTATCAAGAAGTCGATACTGGCGATGCAGCCTTTGCCAGTATTCTGGCACAAAAACCTCTACAGGCCACACAGCAATAAGTGCAAAGACTCTAATGTATCTCCCCTCTTCTGAAAGTACTGGAATGGTTGCGGCCTTTTGGATCGATGGGGTACCCTGGCAGCTTCCTTTTTGTCCGTGCATGATGACTAGAATCGGAACCCAACCCTCATGACCCAAACCCATGCCGATCAACCCACTGCCGCTACCTGGGCAGGAGTCAGCCCTCAGGTCTTGGAGGGGGACATACTCAATCAACGGGCATGGCGCATGCCCGATATTGTGATTTACCAGCATGCGCCGGATGAATGGTGGGTGGCCCCGCTAGATGAAGAGCTACCCCTGATTCGACTCAATCGCCTCGGCGCAGCCCTGCTCGGCGCGATGGATGGTCGTATGACTATTGGCGCCCTGCTTAATCAGTATGGGAAATGGGTCTGCAGCCCGACCCAACAGAATGGTCGCTGGCATTTAGAACGGTGGGCCCAACCACGGTTTTCGTTAGCCTATTTTGGAACCGAACCCCCTAGCGGCCACAGCGCGGAAGCGAAATGGGATTTGTTATTGCAAAAGGTGCGGGAAGGGTGGCATCAAAACGTTCAGGCTGAAACCGAAGATCATCTGTCCAAATTTCACGTCCAAGGGATCCAAGGGCCCCACGGGCATTTTGAAATCATCGAAACGACGGTCTCTCATTTATTTCGCGAACCCTGCGAAGCCATGAACGGGCTGACCTATGGGCGACTGCTCGGCAAAACCCTACGGCAAATGGGCTGGCTCTCCCCCAAACCCAAACGCATTGTGGAAGTGGGCGCCGGCCTCGGGTATGTCTCAAAGGAACTGGCAGGAGAACTCTCAGCGGAGGAGCGGAAAGACATCCAGTACACCTTTCTGGATCTGACCGGCCCGTTTCTGGGATCCCAAACGTCGCTGGCACGCCAAGCAGGGTGGACGGCCACAGCTATTCAAGCCAATGCCGAACGAATGCCGCTGGCGGACCGTTCCGTTGATTTATTGATCGACAATGAAAATCTTGCCGACATGACGCCAATCCAATTTACCGGAGACGAACTCCTCACGTTTCGAGGCGAGAATCCCCTGCATGAGGAAGCCCTGGACCTTATCAGGCGCATGCGCCTGCCACTCATGCCACCCTTTCCCGACGAAGTGATTTTCAATTACGGCGCCATTCAATTTCTACAGGAAGTCTGGCGCGTGCTGAAGCCGGGCGGACGTGCCATCCTGGTCGAATTCGGGATCGAAGATGATTGGCCTTCTCCCGTCAGATTGCCGGGTCACACCGAATATGAAGTGCAATTCAGTCATCTCCGTCATGCCGCCAAATGGCTGGGCTTCCGCGAGCAGTATTGCACCCTCCCGCAATTGCTCGGCATGAAACGGGACATTAATGTCTTATGTACCGGGGCGGCCTATACCCTACGGCGATTTTGTCGTGAATTGGAAAAGCCCTTCTCCGTGCGGGCCTATACCGAAAAAGAATTGGGCACGGCGCTGGGCGCTCTTCTCCCCAAACTCACCGGCCTGCATTACCATAACGTCTTGGATCCGGCATGGTTCGGTCTGTGGGATTTCAAAGTCTTGTTGGTCGAAAAGCCCGGCGGGATGAGCATCGGGCAACAACCGGCCTTTAAAGAATCCGGCGGCTTCCGCTGGTACACTCAACGTTAGGGTTGAGTCTTTTTCCGTTACCACTTTTTTCAAAACAGATTGTTCATTTTTTTGGCTTTATCTACCAGCACTCCTTCGCGAAGGCCAAAGTCGCTGACCAGGCATGCGTCAAAGCCGAAGATTTCCATGATTCTTCGTAGAATCACCGTGCCTGCCACGATGACATATTCCCGCCCGGATTCAAGGCCTGGCATGGCCAAGCGCTGCGGACCGGTTTTGGTAAGGAGATCCTGCTCCAGCTCTTTGATAGTCGACAACGTTAACTCGTAATTGTGGACACGTGCCGACTCATATCTCGGCAGTCCTTGAGCCATCGCCGCGAGTGTGGTCACGGAACCTGCCGTCCCGACCAGCGGGATGCCTGAAAAAGTCCCGAAGGATTTCGACACCTTGGCCAGCTCCTGATCAATACAGGTTTCAGCCAGGTGAATCTCCTGAACTGTGGGCGGATCCAGACGAAATACCCGTTCCAATAAGCGCACCACGCCCAGATCCAACGAAATAACGGCCGGAGCCTTTCCAGATTGAGCCAGAATACATTCGGTACTACCTCCGCCGATATCCAATCCCAAAAAATTCGCAATGGCAGGTGGCAGACCAAAACGAATACCCAACAAGGTTCGCCGGGCTTCTTCTTCTCCCGTTAGGATCTCCACTTCCCAGCCGGTTTCTTGAGTGACAAGGTCGAGAAAGTCTTGGCGGTTTTCCGATTCACGCACAGCGCTGGTCGCCACGACTGCTACTCCGTTGAGCGGATACTTCGCGGTCTTTTTTTTCCAATCTTTTAGTGTGGACACAACGCGATCCATCGCGCCCTGTGATAAGCGTTTGTATTGGTCCACCCCTTCCCCAAGCCGTAAGATCCGCCGATCTGCATCAACAACGGTTAATTCCCCCGGTGGATTCACTTCTGCCACCAACAAGCGGCAGGTTAAGGTGCCAATATCGATTCCTGCGAGTAACATGCTGTCGCTTCTCCGATCTTGAGATAGGCCTCCATAAATTCCCCCTCACGGTCTTCCAAGTTCAAAATTAAAAGGGACCGAAAGGTTAAGGTCGACATCCATACCTGAAAGCCACTCAAAAAGGCCAGTACATTGAAATCCGTCCTGACTTCTTTTCCCACCCAAGATTTCTGTGTTAGGATTTTGGATCGTACTTCATATTAATGCCCTTAAACTTTCGGCCTGTCACTTACAAAGGAGAAAAGGATGGCGCAAATTCATTGCCGAAAATGCGATAAAGACGCGGACCCGATCACGGACAATCTTTTTATGGGGAAACTGGAAGAAGAAATCAAACAGAAAGTCTGTCAATCCTGCTGGAATGAATGGGCCGGCCCGGGTGGAACAAAGACCATGGTTATTAATGAGTATCAGTTGAATTTAGGGGATGAAAATGCCCGGCAAACCCTGAAGACACAGATGCGGACTTTTTTGAAATTGGATGATACGACGGGCGAATTTAAAGATTACCGCCATTAATCTATCAAAATTTCCTACCAGATTTCTGAGGCGTTCGGATTAAGGCTTCTTTTTTACGCAGGACTTCTCCAGCCTTGTTTGGCAGAGCCGGAGGGATTCATCGTGCAGCCTTGCTTGAGGAGAGTTGGGATTGGGTCAGTTTTCCGATGGTACTGCTACGACCATGAATGATTTTCTCACGGGAAATGCCTCTTGATGGATTTCCTGTGGCACGTTAGGATGAGTGTATGGACACACCATTAGGCAAGGGGGTTTTCCTCATCGCTACTCCGGCTTTGCGCGACCCCAATTTCCGTCAAACGGTCGTGCTGCTTTGCGAGCATGGACCGGAAGGGGCCCTGGGGGTGGTCGTGAATCGTCCGACCGAGATGAATATTGCCGAGGTCCTGCCACAAGTTCCAGTGCTCGAAGGGCAGGAACATCGGGTCTATTCCGGGGGGCCTGTTCAGAAAAATAGCTTACTCGTCTTGTACCGTCTAAATGAGGAAATTGAAGATACTCATGCGGTGCTTGACGGCGTGTATCTCGGCGGAAATATGGAGACGCTGGAGCGTATTCTTGAAGTTCCCGGTGAGCACGAATCGTTTCGGGCATATATGGGCTATTCGGGCTGGGGACCAGGACAATTGGAGACGGAAATGGAAAGTGGCTCATGGCTCACCATGCCTGCACAACCTCACCTCGTCTTCGATGAGGATTCCCAGGACTTATGGGGCGAGGTCATCCGATCCTTCGGAGATCAATATACGATGTATGCGCATATGCCCGTTGATCCAAATTTAAACTAGTGTAGTGTTACATATATGGCTATACAACTGACAGGGAAGCATGGTACTGTTGCGGCATGTTTACCGCCGCGACAGCCCTCCCGTGTGACGCTAAGCAAAAGAAGCGTTTGGAAGATCTTGTCCGGGCAGGAAAAACCCCGCAGAAGGTGGCGTTGCGAGCGAAGATCGTTTTACTTGCCGCCCGTGGACTGTCGAACAACCGGATTGCCAAAGAGATGCAGACGACTCGCCCCACCGTGTTATTGTGGCGCACGCGATTTGAGCGGTTTGGTTATCCGGGACTCCTGAAAGATTGGCAACGGCCCGGACGCAAACCGAAGATTTCGGAGGAAACTGTGCGCGAAGTGATCGAGCTCACCTTGCATCGTCAACCGAAAGGAGCGACCCATTGGAGTACGCGCACGTTGGCGAAGCAAACCGGGCTGTCGCATGTCGCGATCCAACGCATCTGGAAACACCATGGCCTGCAGCCCCATCGGGTGGAGACGTTCAAAATCTCCACAGACGACCGGTTTGTCGAAAAGATTCGGGATATTGTTGGGTTATATCTGAAGCCACCCGAACGGGCCCTGGTGCTGTCCGTGGATGAAAAAAGTCAAATCCAAGCCCTGGATCGTACGCAGCCGGGCTTGCCTATGAAACGGGGACGCTGCGGCACGATGACGCATGATTATAAACGACATGGGACGACGACCCTTTTTGCCGCCCTCAATATGCTTGATGGCACGGTCATCGGGGAGTGTTTACCCCGCCACCGGAGTCAAGAGTTTATCAGGTTTCTGAAGACCATCGACCATGCCACGCCTCCTGCGCTGGATCTGCATCTCATCGTGGACAATTACAGCACCCATAAAAGTCCAGCTGTGCAACGCTGGCTCAAGCGACATCCGCGCGTGCACTTCCATTTCACTCCCACGAGCGCGTCGTGGCTGAATATGGTTGAGCGGTGGTTTCGAGAGCTGACGCAACGCCGGCTTCGACGCGGGGTGTTCAAAAGCGTGCCAGACCTCATTGCCGCCATTGAAGACTTTCTGCGCCATCATAATGAGAACCCCAAAATTTTCACCTGGCATAAGGATGCAGACACGATCCTTGCCAAGATCAAGCATTGTAAAGAAGCGTTAGTTACATAACACTAGCCCCTTCCCCGGCTCGACGGCACCCTCATCTCCAAGAAACCTCCGGCTTCAACAAGACCTAAGCCCATTTCTTTGATAAGGTCTGGTGTATGACCACGCAGACCGAGCCAGGTCATTGGCTCAAAAATTTCTGTCTTCTTCTTGTCAGTCCCAAAATGCTGGTCATGCTTTTGACCGGCTTCTCTTCCGGCCTTCCTCTTCTGCTCATTGGTTCGACCCTCAAATTCTGGATGCGGGAAGAAGGGCTCGATTTAACCACCATCGGATTTTTCGGATTAGTCGGCCTCCCCTATACGCTCAAATTTCTCTGGGCTCCCGTGATGGACCGACTCGTATCGTCTGCTCTGGGAAGACGACGAGGGTGGATGCTGGGCACTCAGATAGCGTTGATGATCACCATCGCCTCGCTCGCGTTGACTCAACCGGCAATTCATTTATCAACCCTCGCGGTCTTGTGTGTCCTTGTGGCGTTTTTTAGCGCCAGCCAGGATATCGTCCTGGATGCCTATCGCCGTGAATGCCTCTCTGACGAGGAACTCGGCATTGGATCGTCCATGTTTATTTATGGCTATCGCTTGGGAATGTTGGTCGCTGGAGCGTTGGCCTTATTTCTGGCAGATCAGGAGAGCCTTCCCTGGAATGCGGTCTATTTCATCATGGGCGCCATGATGATGATCGGCATTCTCACGACATGGTTTGCCCCGGAACCCACCATTCCCGCCCCACCACCAGCATCATGGCAGGAAGCCATCACAGGTCCATTTCTGGAGTTTTTTTCCCGTCCGGGCGCGCTCATGATGCTGTTGTTCATCCTGCTGTATAAGGTCGGCGATAGTATGGCGTCAGAAATGCTCTCTCCATTTATGGTGGATCTCGGCGTCTCAAAAACCGACTATGCGATGATCGTCAAGGTTTTTGGCATGATTGCCTTGATGGCGGGAGGATTGATTGGTGGGCTGGTGGTCTACCGCCTGGGTATTGTGCCATCCCTGTTTATTCTGGGTTTCCTGCAAATGATTTCAACGGCAGGATTTGTCATTCTGGCCTATACGGGCAATCACCTCCCGACCCTGACCGCCGTCATTGCCTTTGAAACCATTTCCAGTGGTCTGGGACAAACCGCGTTCGTGGCCTTTATGGCCAGTCTCACCAACAAGCGGTTTACTGCCACACAATATGCCCTGTTGACCAGCTTCATGGGCATTCCACGGGTCTTTGCCGGCTCCACCACCGGGATTCTGGCCACCTGGTTGGGATGGGAAGGATTTTTTCTTCTGTGTACCTTCATTGCCCTGCCCGGCTTATTTCTTATTCCTTATCTCCGGCGCCTGGAAGAACGCCACTAATCCATCCCCAGCCAATAAACCTTGTTGAGCCGGCAAAGATGGAGTTGAGACAACCCAGGACGACCACATCCCCTTATTTCCAAATGAAGGTGAAACATTTCCTGATAGTTCCCATGCACCTACAGACAGTTAAAATGGCCAAAACCAGAAATGAGGGGTATCGGGTGGGGGCTGAATGACTGAATGATCAAAGGTTAAATCCGGTCGCAACGCCACATGTAAAATATAGGTGACCCCTTCACCTTTTCCTAGATTCATGGATGGCGCGACAGGAAAAAATACACGGAATATCCATCCGAAATTTATCCGCATCGTCCTGCTATCGCCATATCGATAACGAAAAACCATTCCGCCTGCCCCTTCCTCAATTTCATCAGGCGCGCCTAATTTTCCGGCCACATCCCGAATCGTGCTTTTCCCTGGCACCAACTCGTCGAAAGAGTCGGCAACCAATGGATCATTGACCACTACACGACGAAAGTCACAGCCGGCCAGGACAAGAACCACCAGGATGCCAAGGATTCCGGTTTTTCCTAGGACCCAGACCATCTTGCCTACTCTCCGAACGGCCAGATTTGAAATTCCACATTTTTGGTCCGATTGCCAAACACCACGTCATCCACTATCCCTTGGGAATTAAAAAATACCCAGAGATGATCACTGCCAATATTCAGACGGGACAGAAACAGCAGCCATCCCAACTTGCTGTCAAACCGGCGGTAGTGAAAAATCTCATAGCCGTTTGCCTGGACAATGTCATCGGGGGCCCCAAATTGTTGAGCTACTTCCTGTCTATTTGTTATGCCTTTCTCAATGGTCTCAATCCGATCCTCCGGAAAAGGCTCACCCACTTCTCCCCGGACAAAGGCACAACCACTTACCATGCTCACCAAAACCAGAAGGCCGGCCAAAAGAAGGACTCCTTTTGGATTTCTCCAAAAATGGCTGAAACCGGCTTGAGATTCCCGCAACATAGTTCGTTCTCCTCCTCTTTATGAGCTGTTCCCTCGAGGCAGCCAGGGAAACAATTTATTAGTGGTGTGTTGATATCGGCGATACGCTTCCCCTCGGCTGGTCAGAGCCTGAGCCTCGGCCCAGGGCACTCCCGTCACCCATAAGAGGGACCACATCATGAGCACAGGCCACAGAATCGCCATCCATGCCCCCGTCAGTCCAACTGCCAAGGGAATATACGCACACCACTGTAGGATTTCAAAAAAATAATTAGGATGACGGGAAAACCGCCACAACCCCGTCTGTAAGACCTTGCCCTGATTAGTCGGATCGGATCGGAACCGTTCAAGTTGAATATCCGCAAGAGCCTCTCCAAAGAAGGCTAGCAAAAAGATTCCGAGGCCCAAAAGATCCCAGCCTCTTAGCGCGGATTCAGAATGGCCCATAATCCAGCACAGGAGAAATCCAAAGAACAGACAAGCAGGAACTTGCAGTATGAAGTACCCCAAAATTCCGACCGATTCCCATTTGCCCAGCACTGCCCGAAGAGTTATATACCGGGGATCTTCCGACCTTCCCCAAATGCGATTCTTCCACAGGTGCCAGCCCAACCGGCAGGCATACGCACTCCCCATGCCCACAACAAGAACCCGTCGCCATGGGCTGCCTTCAGCCTCCAGTCCGCAAATAGCAATGACAAGGCCAAATCCCAAGCAAAATCCTACATCGGCGAATGATGCATTGCCCACTCGTAAATGTACCAGCCACAAGGCAACGAAGAGCATCAGGAGGAGACCGACCATCTGAGACACATGCGGAAGCGTGAGCATATGCCAGGAAAGCGGATTCACCTGAGATCCGGAAAACACACGGTCAACAGCACGACCATGAAGATCTTTGAAAAGGGACTCAATTCGCGGCTAAGGCCAAAGGACTCCGAACGGTTTGCTCTTCCGTGACGGGACTTAAGTTTGGTTCGAGGAGAAACACCCGGTCACCGGATACCTTCCCCTCCTGGATGAGAAATTCTCGAATGCCTTGAGCCCGTTGCTGAGCCAGGAGACGAAGCTGCTCATCCTCCACTTTGATCGATTCAAGCAATTGGGATCTCATCTGCTCAGGTGAAGGGATGTCCGGAGCCTTCCCTTCCGGAGAAGAAGCCGGGGTATTAGGTGGCGCTCCAAATTGCTCGGCATACACCTCTGCGAGCAAGCGCCCTTCCTCCTCTGGACTGAGTTCAATCTTATCCAAAGACATCCCCTCCCTCGCGGAGGAGGAACCCTGAACGAATTTTCGCTGTTGCAGTTGTTTCCGAAATTCCCTGGCGGCCAAACCCTCGCGATCGACCTGAGGATCGGCAGCCCCGGCGATATCCAGTCGTAAGGCAGGACGATCGCCCAGCGCTTGACCAAGGGTATGCAGCTTTTCCTGCTCAGCAGGAGACAACTGGGCATTACCCGCGGGAAAGGCCACATATTGCAGATCATCACCGCTGCCACCCACCAATCCTCCGACCATGGCAAAAGGAGATGTCGCAACTTTCGTCAGAAGATTTCCCAGGGCATTCCAGATCACTCCTCCATAACTAAAATCCGGGTCGTCCAAATTCCCGCGAACCGGCAAATCGATATCGATCTGTCCTTTGCGGTCTTTCAGTAAGGCCACGGCAAGAGGAATCGGCAACGACGTCGCATCCGGACTTTCGACTTTCTCACCCATAGTCAATTGATCAATCAACACCTTATTTTCACCAACGAGAGTCTTTTCAGAAACTTTATAGTCAAGATCCAACGACAGCTTCCCCTTCGTAATGGGATACCCGACATAATGGGCCGAATAAGGAGAGACGGTGGGGAGATCAAGATTGTTGAAGGTGACGGTCACATCCGTATAGGCCTCTTCACTCAAAGGATTAATTTGCCCCGCAATTTTGAATGGAGCATATTGGTCTACCGTCCCTTCTAACGCGACATCGGCTTTGGCTAATTGTTCCGAGGAGAGTCCTTTAATGGTGCCGGTCAGCCCCTCAATTTCAGTGACGACATTGGGGGAAATTGATTGATCCGTAAAGCGAGCCAGGAGATTGGTAAGTGTGACGGCTCCAATTTTGACCGGAGTCGGTGGCTCTCCGGAAATGTCTGCTTCTGCTGGATTTTCATCTGAGGCAGACTCTTTTGGGGACACGGATCCTGGTGGTGAAAACAACCGCTTGAGGTTCATCCCTCCATCCGCATCAATCAACAATGTGAGCGTGGGATTTGTCAGTCCGATGTCACGAAGATTCACTGAGGTGGGTTCAATCTGAAGATCCAACTCCTTCAGCACAAACGCATCCCACGTCAAGAAGGGTGCGTCCTGCATGGGATCGTCAAGCGCCAAATTAGCAACTGCCATCCCTCCCTGAAACGTCAGCATTGGTTGTGTCTTGGCCCTCGTCTGATAATGGGTTTTCCCTTGCAGCGTGAGCGCCCCGTCTCCGACATCAAATTGAACAAAGGAAGCCATGTACGGTTGAAACGGCTGAAGGGCAATATCTTTCAAGGACACGTCCAGTTCAATGGTCAAAGGATCTACCTCTAATATGCCTTGTAATGTGGCCTGTCCAGTTTGATTGACCTGAAACGAGAGATCGAGAGGAAGAGGTCGATCCAAATCCAAGGACACGTTCGAGGTGTGAAAATGAATGGTGTTCAATAGCAGCTTGACAGGATCTTCGGGTTGGCGGTCCTCGAAATCAATCGTGAAGTTATCCAAGGCCATATCCTCAATGACCATATTCCAGGGATTGGCCGGGGCGGTTTCCGGTTCAGGAGCTGTCTGACTTTCCAATGCCACAGGTGAAAACAACTCCTGATAATTGACCACTCCATCCTTCCCGACCCACCCGGTAAAATGAGCGTCGCGAGACTGTATCGAAGGAATTTGAACGTCCTGCTTGGCCACATCAACCGAGACGCCGTTGACTTCAAAGAGGGGCATCGTGATCACGGGGGAGAGGGTCCCCTTCTCCTGAATCTGTAAATCATGAATCGTCAGGCTCCCTCCATCGACCAGGACATTCAATCCCTGATCCGTCGTAGACATTCGATAATGTCCCTTCATCGTTATCTGTCCTTGAGGAATCTCAAATCGAACCAGATCCTGAGCATAAGTCCATAGTCTGGGCAATTGGTAATCTTCAAAAACCAAGCGCCCTTCGGACTGAAAGGGTTCCAGGGTAACCGTCCCTTCCCAGTTAATTTTTTCACCTGCACTGCGTTCGGCTGAGAGTGCATAGGAATTCGCCTGACCTTTTTGCGTACTAAACTGTTCCAGCGTGAGATTAATTGGCACGAAATGCGCCACAAATGGAGTCGGACGGGAATAATCCCGAAATTCCAACATTCCCTGTTGAATGGAAAGTTGTTCGATGAGAATCGACGGCAATTCTGTTGATTCTGGTGATGAGGTTTCCTCAGATAGAGCCTCGGGTGGGACATCCTGAGAATCCGGGGAAGAGCCTAATGCCGCGAGATTCAAGGACCCGTCGGCGCGAACCCATGCCAATCCATACGGCAGCCCCAACCGAATTTCCGCAAAAGCGTAGGCTCGCTTGACCAGGGAAGCGGCCGGTTCGAAATCGATAAACAACTCCCCAAATCCGAGTAACGGAGAGCCATCAGGTTCCTGAACATCAAATCCATTTATCTGCAGCTTAAATAGAAAGGGATTGAACCGGACTTCCTGAATGACCACCGGCCGACCGAGTTGCTCTGAAAGCATGGGTGGAACCTTCGTGGTAATGGCCCAGGGAACCACCAGGTAACCCACAAAAATATAGAGAAGGAACAAGCCAAGAAAAATAAAAAAAAGAATTTTGCCACTTTTTTTCATGATCTGGGGTTTCTACGCATGAAAGAAAATGGAATGGGAAAGATACGACAATGAAACACGGTTAAAATTTGACGCGAACCACTCAAGGTAAACTCAAACGGCTGAACGTGTCGTTTTATGATAACGGCCCGATTCTTTGAGAGCTAGTCTGGTCCACGCTGCCTGGCTCTCCACAATCCCCGCCCACAAAAATTGATTTTGATCGAGGGCCTGCGCGCTCATCACGGTCGTGACGCAAAGCTCCTGAATCCAAAAGATTTCAGGTGGATACCATTCAGGTTTTGCCTAACCAAAAGGTTGCACCCAACTTGACATGCCTGACGTTTGTTCACTATTGTCTTGGGTTTGCTTAAAATGGTGTATTTTCCATTGGATCCCTTTTCATGTTTACCACGCTGACAGAGAAAATCGAAAAAGTTTTCAAACAGTTACGCGGCCAGGCCGTTCTAACTGAACAAAATATAACCGATGCCTTGAAAGAGGTGCGCCTGGCACTGTTAGAAGCCGACGTCAATTTCAAAATTGTTAAAGACTTTATTGAGAAGGTTCGTATAAAAGCCGTCGGGCAGGAAGTCCTGAAAAGTCTCACGCCCGCCCATCAAGTCGTGAAAGTTGTCTGGGAGGAACTTAGGGACCTTCTCGGACATGAACAAAGCGCCCTCCATCTCTCATCACAGCCTCCTACCGTCATCATGATGGTCGGATTGCAAGGCTCAGGCAAGACCACCACCACCGGGAAACTCGCTCATTATTTTAAAAATGAAGGCAAGCGGGTCTTGCTGGTCGCGGCAGATCCCCGTCGCCCTGCGGCAGGAGATCAGTTGACCTCACTGGGGACCGACCTGGATATTCCAGTCCATCGTGGCACCAACGAGGGTCAATCTGGCGCCCAGGCCGTTCAAACCTGTCGGGATGGAGTCGCCCGCGGACGTGATCACGGCTACGATGTGGTGCTCTTAGATACCGGCGGTCGACTGCAAATCGATGAAGAATTGATGCAGGAATTAGTCGATATTCAGACGGGCGTTAAGCCACAAGAAGTCTTGCTAATCGCCGACTCCATGACCGGTCAGGAAGCGGTTGCTGTTGCCGAACGCTTTAATCAGGTTCTCGGTCTCACTGGCGTCATTTTAACAAAGGTCGAGGGCGATGCCCGCGGCGGAGCGGTGCTATCCATCCGGGCGGCAACAGGAAAACCCATTAAATTCCTAGGAATCGGGGAAAAGCTGGATGCGTTAGAGCCCTTTTACCCAGACCGGATGGCCTCCCGTATTCTCGGTATGGGTGATGTGCTGACCTTGATCGAGAAAGCCCAGGAAAATTTTTCCCAGGAACAAGCGGTCGCATTGCAAAAAAAGGTTTCGACTAATACCCTGACGTTGGAAGATTTTCGTGATCAGATCAAACAGGTGAATAAATTAGGGTCATTCGATCAGATTTTAGACATGCTTCCGGGCGGGCAAAAGATTAAAACGATGATGGGGCCAGGCGCAGCCGGGAATGCTCAGCTACCCGAAAAAGAAATGAAACGGGTTGTGGCCATTATCGACTCGATGACCCCGCGCGAAAGACGGGATCATACGATTTTAAATGGGAATCGAAAGAAGAGGGTGGCCAAAGGCAGCGGAACATCCGTTCAAGAGGTCAATCGGCTCATAAAGCAATTTTTGGATGCCCGACGCATGATGAAGTCCCTGGTCGGAGGGCAAATGGGGTTGGGAAAAGGAAAAAAGCGCGGGAAGCTGATCCGCCGGGCTATCCATGCCAGGCAATAAATTCAAGTCTCCCTGAGCTTTTTCATTCATTCATATTCACGACAGAGGAGATTGCCAGTGGCAGTACATTTGCGACTTACACGCGTGGGCCGGCATAAACGGCCATTTTATCGAGTAGTGGCAGCCGATGCCCGCATGCCGCGGGACGGTCGGTTCATTGAGGTTATCGGGACCTATGACCCCCTCAAGGCAAGCGATAAGGCGTCGTTCAAAGAAGATCGGGTGTTGAATTGGCTTCAAAATGGGGCTCAGCCCACTGATTCCGTCAGGGGTTTATTACGACAAACCGGTATCTGGAAGGCCTTTCGGGAATCCAAACAAGCCCCAGCAAAATAATCCCGGCATGTCAGGGTAATGGGTGAGGTATAGCCCTATTGTATGTATCCTGCATTTTAGGATGCCACCGTATATTGGCTAAATTATGGATGCTTCTGAGCCATCACGGTCTCCCATGGTAACCATTGGCCGGATTCTCAAGCCGTTCGGCGTCCATGGGGAAGTACGGATTGAATCGCTTTCGGATGTTCCCGGCCGGTTTGAGGGATTAGAAACAGTGACACTGGCCCTTCCAGATGAAAGGGTTGTGGAAACCCTGGTGACCTCGGTCCGGCAGATCAACCAGGGTGTGATTTTAGGTCTTTCAGCGTTTTCGACACCGGAAACCGCTGCCTTGTACCGAGGGGCCTGGATTAAGATTCCAGAGAATCAGAACCTACCCAGGGACACTGATACATATTATCAGTTTGAATTAATCGGGCTCAGGGTTGAAGATGCCGAAGGACATTCCATAGGAACATTAGAGGAAGTGCTGGAATATCCCCAACATCATGTGTTTGTGATTCGAAATGAGGATCGCGAAATTCTGGTCCCTGCCAGTCGGCGAACTATTGCCCTGGTAGACCTCCCCCATAAGGTTTTGCGGTTAACCTCGCGTGAATGGTGGGATACCACGTATGCGTTGTGACATTTTGACATTATTTCCCGAGTTGATTCACTCTGTGAGCTCACAGAGCATCATGAAACGCGCCCAGGATAAGGGCCTGCTCACACTCAATGTCCACAACATTCGGGACTATACCCATGATCCACATCGGACGGCGGATGATACGCCCTACGGAGGTGGCGGCGGGATGGTCATGAAGGCCGAACCGATTTTTCAAGCCATTGACCGGCTAACACAGGAACTCAATGAAATACGCATCATTATCCCTTCTCCACAGGGCATCAGGTTTTCCCATGGACTTGCGAATGACCTGAGCCAGGAGACTCGCCCGTTGCTATTTATTTGTGGGCACTATGAGGGAATAGACGAACGCGTGCGAACCCATTTGCGGGTTGAAGAAATTTCCCTTGGGGATTATGTGCTGACCGGTGGTGAGTTGGCCGCACTCGTGATGATCGATGCGGCCATGCGTCTCATACCCGGAGTATTAGGGGACCCACATTCTGCTCAGCGAGAGTCCTTTGTGGAATCCCTATTAGACTTTCCTCATTTCACGAAACCCGTTGAAATTCGAGGCATGTCAGTTCCTGACATTTTGATGTCCGGCAACCATGAAGCCATTCGCCGTTGGCGTCGAAAAGAATCCTTACGCCAGACGCTGCTGAAACGGCCGGATTTGTTAAATCATCATACTTGGAGTAGTGAAGATCGTGAATTATTGGAAGAGATTGAACACAACTATACCTCGACGTCCGGTCGTACGACGAGACCTTGAAGGAGGGAGACTTTCATGAATCTGTTGGAGCGTTTAGAGCAATCGTTGGCACAGGGAACCGTGCCGTTTTTTGAAATTGGTGACACCGTCAGAGTCAAAGTGCGCGTGGTGGAAGAACGACAATACGGGAAAAAGAAGGAAGAGGCCAAAGAACGCATTCAGGTGTTTGAAGGGCTCGTAATCGCTCGGAAAGGCCGCAAGGTATGTGAGAATTTTACCGTTCGCAAGATTTCATTTGGAGTCGGAGTCGAGCGGATTTTCCCCCTTCACTCTCCTAATCTGGCAGGCATCGAAGTCATCAGAAAAGGTCAAGTGCGGCGGGCGAAGTTGTATTACCTTCGAGACAAAAAAGGCAAAGCTGCTAAAATTTCAGAACGGGAGTTTTCGCGTACACCAAAAACGGTAAAAAATGCTGGATCGGCAGTCGAGGTTCCTGAATCCGGTGAATCGGAATCCGCGGAAGTAACGGAATAACGCAAAAGAAAGGGCTCACCTTTCATTGCACACCGACTCTCCCTTTTGGATGGGTACGGGGCCGACAGATTTTTTTGAACAAGCGGCCCGGGCCCTTGGTTACCGGCGCATTGCAGGCCTGGATGAGGCTGGGCGCGGGCCTTTGGCCGGGCCGGTGGTCGCTGCGATCGTGATTCTTCCACGTCGTTGGTCACCGGTCCTTCTCGACGACTCCAAACTCCTGACTGAACAGCAACGCCAGACCCTGTACGATACCATTACCACCCGGGCCATTGCATGGTCCATTGGCATGGCATCAGAACAGGAGATTGACGAACTCAACATCCTGGGGGCCACACGGTTGGCCGGTTGCCGGGCTCTTAGCGACTTGGCCATACCACCAGATTATCTCCTTCTTGATGCTTTGCACCTCCCTAGGGTTGCTGTCCCTCAACGACCGGTAATCAAAGGCGACCAACTTTCACGGTCCATTGCCGCCGCTTCTATTCTAGCCAAAGTATCACGGGATCGCATCATGACCACCTACCACGAACGCTTTCCTCAGTATCAATTTCATCTCCACAAAGGATATCCCACACCGGAACATCTCAGACGACTACAGAAGTTTGGCCCGTGTCCTGCGCATCGACAAAGCTTCCGGCCCGTCCAAGCCTGCCTGAATGTGCCCTCCCTCGCATGACCACGCCTTCTCACCAATTTGGACGATCAGCGGAGGAGTTTGCAGAGGAATGGCTCAGAAAAAAAGGCTATCGGATTCTTGAGCGAAATCTGCGAGTAGGGGGTGGAGAATTGGATCTCATTGCACAACACCATGATACCCTGGTGTTTATTGAGGTCAAGGGACGACGCACCGATCAATTCGGCGGCGCTCCCTATGCCATCGATGCGCGGAAAAAACGCCAAATCATTAAACTGGCGTCCTATTACCTTTCTCAACATGGCCTCAGCAACCAAGTTTGCCGGTTTGATGTTATCCTGATTGCGGGAACCTCCCAAGGTACTCCGAAATTAACTCACCTGGAACAGGCTTTTGAGGTTTCCAGCTCCGACTGGCAATGGTAAATTAAAGAGGTTGGCTTCTGCGCGGGGTCCAATGCCTGAAAATGAACAGCGGGCGACTTTCCGGGTACCCGCATCCAGGAACCATGGTCCCGTTTTTTCTAGATCAAAAGCCATTTCAAGGTCCACATAAGATAGCATGATTCAATTATTTCACGTCACCAAATATTACGATGGCTGCCTTGCGCTTTCAGATATTTCACTACGAATCGAAAAAGGCGAGTGTGTGTTACTTACGGGACCAAGCGGAGCCGGTAAAACCACTTTACTCAAGCTTATTTTTGGAGCAGAACACCCTGATGAGGGTCAAATTCTCGTCCAAAATCGCAACATCGCCAGACTCGGGGGATCCGATATTCCCTATCATCGAAGGACCATGGGGTATGTTCTTCAGGATTTCAAGCTGCTCCCGCAGCGGACGGTTTCCGAGAATGTGGCCCTTCCACTCATTATTCGTGGGTTGTCATCGTTCGAATCGCGGCGGAAGGTCATGGAAGCCCTTCGCGCGGTTGGCATGGACCATAAACTCAGCACCATTGCCTCCGTGCTGTCCGCTGGAGAGCAGCAACGAGTGTGTATCGCCAGAGCGATTGTAAACAGCCCTATCATTCTTTTAGCAGACGAACCGACGGGAAATTTAGACCCCCAACTGACCACCGAAATTGCGGCATTATTTAAAGCCATCAATACCCGGGGAACCACCGTCATGATGGCAACCCACAATCGACAAGTTGTGGAACAATTGAATGGCAGAATCCTCAGGCTGGATTGCGGACACCTCGTGTCTGATCAGGGAGCGTATACGTGAAACGGATCTGGTATTTTATCCGTGAAGCCTATACCAGCCTCCGCACGCATCAGACCAGTACGCTGATTGGCATTCTCACCACCGCATTCACCCTGACCAGCTTTGGCATCTTTCTCCTTCTTTATCATAACGTGCACAATCTGTTGGGTCAGGTTCAACACACTATACAAATCATCGTTTATCCCAAGGATGACATTGAATCTGGCAAACTTCGTGACTTACAACAGGACCTCAAGGCGGATCCGGTAGTGAACTCCCTCACCTTTATTTCAAAGCAGGACGCCTTAACGGAATTCAAAAAACAATTCCCCGAGGAAGTCTATCTTTTGGAAGGTCTTGGCGAGAGCCCGTTTCCCGCATCATTGGTCCTAACCATGGCCCCCAAGACTCCAAACACCGATATGATTGCCAACCTGGTCAATCGGCTCAAACATCATCCCGATATCGATCGGGTTCGGTATAATCGGGATTGGATCGAGCGCCTGACCCTGATCATCGCCTATTTGGAATTCGGCGCGTTAGTGGTTGGGAGCATTTTGGCCTTAGCCTCGGTCACCATCATTGCGATTACCGTGCAACTGGCATTTCATACCAGACAGCAGGAAATTGAAATTTTACGGTTAATCGGGGCGACGAGTCTCTTTATTAGCATTCCGTATCTCATCGAGGGAGCCATTTTAGGGGCTGCCGGGGGCGGTATGGCCTTAGGATTCTTACGTGGGGGGTTTGAACTTTTTACGCACAAAACACAAGGTATGAGCGTGTTCGGAGGATTTTCCTCCGCATTAGAGTTTTTCCCCCTCCCCCTTTCACTCATTTTGATGGCAGGAGGCATCCTTTTGGGGTGCCTGGGAACACTGACGACCATTTATGGATCGATGCGATTTCGTCTATGACACGAGTTAACCAATTTTTCCACACGGGAGTGCTCCCAATCGGACTGCTCCTGGTCTTAGGCCAAGCCGGTTGGAGCGCTGACCCATCAACCATCAAGGATGAAATCAGTCAGGAACGGCTGCGGCTGGAAAAACTCAATCAGGAAATTGCCGAAACCCAAAAGGAAACCAAACGGATCGAAAAGAAGCATGGGTCGGTTTTGAAAACCATTGATAAATTGGACCGCCAGCTCTATGAGCAAAAGAAAGAACGCAATCGCATTAATGACCAGATCAAAGTAACAGACGAGGAATTGGCGAACCTGAGCAAGAAGATTGGGGAAATTGAGCAGGACGTTCAAACCCGGCAATCCTCCATTTCCGCTAGACTTCGGTTATTATATATGGAAGGCCGCACAGGCTACTTGAAAACTCTTTTCGCCGCTGAATCATTCACCGAGGCCGCACACCGGATGGATTATCTTTCATGGGTTGCCCAACGGGAGCATCAGCTTGTCCGACAGTTTCAGGAAGACCTTTCGAATCTCCAAGAGCTCAAGGAGAAACAGACGGCGGCTCGCGAGGATCTTGTTCGCTTCCAGGGAGAAACACAACAGACCATCAAAAAAGTTTCAGGGCTCAAACGTCAAAAACGCTCCGTCCTGGTCAGTCTCTCCAAGGAAAAAGACGCACATGAACGGATGATTGAAGACCTTCAGCGTTCAGCGGAACAGGTGGATAGCCTTCTCAAAGAATTGGACCGGCGTTTTCAATTGGCGCAATCCCGGATGCGCCAACCGCCTGGAGCTCTCCCATCTCTTGGATCTCTGCTCTGGCCGGTGGAAGGAAAGGTGGTCTCATATTTTGGTCGGCAAAAACATCCCACTTTTGATACATTTGTGACGAAAAAAGGCATTGAAATCAGCGCGCAGGAGGGGAGCCCGATTCGCGCAGTTTCCTCGGGAAATGTTGTCTATGCCGACTGGCTCAAGGGATACGGCTTGGTCGTGATTGTTGACCATACGAATGGCTTTTATTCTCTTTATGCCCATGCCTCAAAGCTCTTAGTGGCTGAAGGCCAATCTGTCAAAAACGGGCAAGTCATTGGCGAAACAGGCGAAACAGGCGTCACCCAAGAAGACACTCTTTATTTTGAATTACGTAAAGGCACCACCCCCATCGATCCCCTAAAATGGCTGGTAAAACAGCCTTAATTGAACAATTGGAAGAAGGAACACCTCATGTCACATGAACGATTGTCGACGGTAGTGATTTCTGGTTTGACCTTAACCGCCATCCTTTTGGTGGGGATTGTCATCGGAAAAGGAGGAGACCGGGCGGGTTATGCCAGCGAACCCTACGAAGAATTGCAAATTTTCGCTGAAGTACTTTCGCAAGTCAAAAAGAATTATGTGGAGGAAACACAAACCAAGGATCTTGTCCAGGGTGCCCTGCGAGGCATGCTGGCGGGCCTTGATCCACATTCTTCTTTTATGACTCCTGATATGTTCAAAGAAATGCAAGTTGAAACGAAGGGAGAGTTCGGAGGGCTTGGGATTCAAATCGGAGTAAAAAACAATCGCCTGACGGTGATCTCACCTATTGAGGATACTCCGGCCTTTGAAGCCGGCATTCAGCCCGGAGACACCATTATTAAAGTTGACGACAAACCAACAAAAGATCTCACGCTCATGGAGGCCGTTCAGCACATGCGCGGGGCACGAGGAACTTCTGTGGAATTGACCATAGAGCGTGAAGGGCTGGAAAAACCTCTGATCTTTACCCTCAAACGCGACATCATTAAAATTCAAAGCGTTCGCTCCAAGCTGCTGGAAGGCAACCTTGGATACGTTCGTTTGAGCCAATTTCAAGAAGCGACAGTCGACGATCTCTCCGCGGAATTGGAAAAATTAGCTTCCAAAAACATTCAGGGTTTAATTCTCGATCTTCGAAATAATCCCGGAGGTCTGTTGACAGCTGCCGTAGGAGTCTCCGAACAATTCCTGGAATCCGGCCGGCTGGTGGTCTCGATACAAGGGCGCAACGGCAAAAAGGATGAATATCGTGCACGGGCAAGTAGTAAGAACTATCAATTTCCAATGATAGTGCTGGTCAACCACGGTTCTGCCAGCGCATCGGAAATCGTGGCTGCAGCCATGCAGGATTGGGGGAAAGCCGTCGTTATTGGCACCACAACTTTTGGAAAGGGATCGGTGCAAACCATTCTCCCCCTCTCCGATGGATCAGGCCTTCGCCTGACCACGGCAAAATACTTTACCCCAAACGGCAAGTCGATTCATTCTATTGGGGTGCAGCCCGACATTGTCATTGATCCGAAACCCGTACAGGTGGCGAAACAGGAATCCGCCGAAGGGAAAAAAGACGAAAGCACTGGGGATGCCCCTGCGCCTTCTCCCGCCAAACCACCAGTCCCCTCAGATCCCCAGGACAAAGACCAGCCCCAGCCCATTCCCCCGGATGACCTTCAATTACTGAAGGCTGTAGAAATGTTGAAATCATGGAAGGTCTTTAAGCAGTTAAAACCGGCCGCATAACGCGGCCGGCATAAGACCTGGAAGAATTTAGAAGTCGAGAACAATTGCCGTATTCGTTTTAATGACCCCATCAATCCCTCGAAGACGAACCATAATGAGGTCGTTCAGCTCCTCTAATGTTTCGGCTTCCACATGGGCAATTAAATCAAACGGACCTGTCACCGGATAGACAGATTTCACACCTTGAATGCGTGTAAGTGTTTTATAGGCACTCTTGGTGTGAGTGCCTGTCGTGTCAATCAAAACAAATGCCGAAATTGCCATTACCTAACCATCCTGCTGAGGTGAATGCCTGATAGGTCTTTATACCTTTTTACTGTTCCATGGCGATGAGGATTCCGCACGTCGGAAACCATGGAGAAGCGTCTCCCACTTACTTTCCCTAATTTTATGACTCCTGACAAGCCTCCCGCTTTGCTCGAATCGCCGTTAAAATTTCCTCACCTCTGGTCCCTAGACCTGGAAGAGTTTGCAGTAAATGCGATTGGGCCAAGGCTTCCAGATCTTCCCAAGTTGTGATGCCCAATCGAAAAACCAGATCGTGAACAATCGGTTCTGAAAATCCTGGAAGCTCCACCCATTCCAGAATCGAATCAGGTAGAGGAGTTTTTAATTCTTCATACGCACGGATACGGCCCGTAGTGAGGTATTCCCGAATTTTCAGGGATAACTCCTTGCCAATGCCGGGAATCGTTTGGAGTTCGCCACGATTCGCCAGCTCTGAGACATCCTCTTGGAGGCTCTTCAGTGAGTCAGCAGCCCGGCGATAGGCCTTGACCTTGTAGGGATTCTCACCTCTGGATGCCAACAAACCCGCCATCGACACGAACAAAGCCCTAAGATCCTCGTTGATGCTTTTTTCCATGACCATCGCCTCAGTGGTACAAGCTTACTTTCCTCACACATCAAGGATCGACTGTAGACCAAGCTCATTTTATGTCAGATGTGATCGATAAAACCAGGTCATAATGATACGCTTTCGTTCGCTCACCAGAACCATTTCTATCCTTCTGCACTCCAGGTCATTTCATTGACAAGAATTTCTCAAGTCCCGTAGGATGGAAATCTGCATGGCCGGAATCCACTGGACATTGCGTTCTTATCTATACGCATGAAAATAGTCGTGAATGGAGAGCAGCGCGAGACCGAAGAACCTCTGACGGTCGCACAGCTTTTAGAAACGCTCCAGCTCCGGTCCGAACAAGTCGCAGTAGAGATCAACCTTAAAATTTTGGATCGCGGAGATTTCCTCAACTGGAATCTCCACGATGGGGACAAGGTTGAAATTTTAAGCTTTATTGGAGGCGGCTCTCCCACATGAGAAGAATGAAGGGGAAGAGATGAATCAGGATCCCTTAATTATTGCCGGTCGAACATTCCACTCTCGACTCTGGGTTGGAACAGGAAAATATCAAAACTTTGAGGAAACCCGAAAAGCGATTGAGGCTTCCGGGGCTGATGTGGTGACGGTGGCAGTACGCCGCGTCAATATTACCGATAACAAATCGGAAAATTTATTGGACTACCTCGATCCGAAGAAATACACCATTTTACCCAACACGGCCGGATGTTATACCGTCGAAGATGCTGTTCGTTATTCTCGACTGGCCCGCGCTGCGGGAGTTTCAGATTTGGTGAAATTGGAAGTCATTGGAGATGAACGCACCCTATTTCCTGATACGGCAGGACTCATTGAAGCCGCAAAAATTTTGATTGCCGAAGGTTTTGTCGTATTGCCATATACGAACGACGACCCTATTGTCGCCAAAAAGTTAGTCGATATTGGTTGTCCTGCCGTCATGCCACTCGCAGCACCGATCGGTTCTGGGCTTGGCATTCGCAATCCCTATAATCTCAAAATCATCATGGAAACGGTCAATGTACCGGTCATCGTTGACGCCGGAGTTGGAACCGCTTCTGACGCAGCTCTGGCCATGGAATACGGAGCAGATGCCGTATTAATGAATACGGCTATTGCCGGAGCCAAAGACCCGTTGATGATGGCCACGGCCATGCGGTATGCCGTTGACGCCGGACGATTGGCTTACAGAGCTGGAAGAATTCCCAGGAAGTTATATGCGACTGCCAGCAGCCCCATTGAGGGAATGTTGTAACCCATATTCGGAATGTCCTCACGCGTTCTTCCTAGACTCTACCTTCTGACCGACCGCCAACAAACCCTTCATCGTCCCCTCCCTTCCGTGATAACCGAAGCGGTAGACGCCGGGGTCCGGATGGTGCAAGTCCGGGAAAAAGATCTTCGGACTCGAGAATTGACTTCCCTCTGTCAGCAGCTCTGCCCTCTCATCAAACACCACCAGGGAACAATCTTAGTGAATGATCGTATCGACTTGGTCCTTGCCCTGGGAGCCGACGGCGTACACCTTCGAACAGACAGCCTTCCCGTTTCCGTTGCCCGTCGCCTGCTAGGAACGCGATACCTCATCGGCGTCTCAACGCATTCCGTTGAAGAAGCCCGAGTGGCGGAAGCGGAAGGCGCCGACTTCATCGTGCTGGGACCCATTTTTGATACGCCTTCAAAGCGAGCGTATGGACCACCTTTAGGAATACAGGTTCTTCAGGAAGCCGGACGATTTCTCCACTTGCCCATCTATGCCATAGGAGGAATCACCCCGATTAGAATTCCTGACGTCTTATCAGCAGGGGCTTACGGTGTGGCCGTCATTTCCTCTATTCTTCAATCGCCCTCAATTCCAGGCACCACCCGCGAACTGTTGGCACGATTGTCCTGAATTGTCAACTAATTTCAGCCTTCATAATGCGGGTGTTTGGTTGACCCTAATTTTTTTTGGGTGGTAAGATCTTTTCAAAGAGGAACATGCGAATTTCCCTTTTACCACTTACTATACTGTCAGGTCGGTAGATTCAGTAGAAGCGAGATGCGCCCTCCGGTTTCGTTGAAACCTTGAATCAGGTAGGATCTAATTATGGGTATCCGAAAAACAGACGATCATATCCGTGAAATTGAAAAGTTACGAACCGAGATTGAGTCCATGGAACTCGAAATGCGGCAGCTGCATGACTCTCGACAGAAGCTGCACCTTTCTCAGCAGAAAAACGAACAGTTAGTTTCTACTTTGCAGGAGGCCAAAGCCCAAATCGAAGCCCTTCGAAAGGAAGTCGATAAACTCACCGCGCCTCCTTCAACTTTTGCCGTCTTTTATAACACCAACGCAGACGGGACCGTGAATGTCTCGCTTGGCGGCAGAAAGCTACGGGTCAACCTCCATCCTTCTATCCCGCCAGAATCCCTTAAGAAAGGCCAAGAGGTCATATTGAATGAAGGCCTGAACGTGATTGAATCGCGAGGGTATGATCCGCAGGGCGAAATCGCACATCTCAAACACCTACTGGACGACGGGCGAGCAGTGGTCAGCCTTCGCCTGGACGACGAGCGAGTGGTTGAAATCTCTGATTCGCTGAAACAGCAGACGTTGAGTGTCGGCGACCACCTCCTCTTTGAACCACGATCCGGATACCTCATCGAAAAACTTCCCAAAGGTGAAATGGAAGAACTCGTCATCGAGGAAGTCCCAGATATTCAGTACGACCAAATCGGCGGCCTTACCAAAGAACTGGAGCAGGTGAAGGATGCCGTGGAACTGCCCTTTCTCTACCCTGAGCTATTTGCTGAACACCGCTTATCACCCCCCAAAGGTCTTCTGCTGTATGGACCTCCGGGATGCGGAAAAACCTTGATTGCCAAAGCGGTCGCAAACTCCATCGCGAAAAAACTTGGTCACCTCAAAGGCAAGGACGTTCGCAGTTACTTCCTCCATATCAAGGGACCGGAATTATTGAATAAATATGTCGGTGAGTCTGAACGTCAAATTCGAGAAGTATTTGCGAAAGCGAAGGAGAAGGCGTCACACGGCAATCCGGTCATCGTCTTTTTTGATGAAATGGATGCGTTATTCCGAACAAGAGGGACAGGGATTTCCTCGGACATGGAATCGACCATCGTACCCCAATTTTTATCTGAAATTGATGGCGTAGAAAGCCTTCGAGACGTGATCGTCATCGGTGCCAGTAACCGGCAAGACCTCATTGACCCGGCAGTTTTGAGACCGGGGCGTTTGGATATCAAAATAAAAATTCCCAGACCTGATAAACAGGGTGCAAAGGATATCCTCGGGAAATATCTTCACGCAGACTTGCCCCTTGCGGAATCCGAATTGACCCAACATGGCTCGGATCGATCGGCGTATATCAATCATCTAATCGACACCACGGTCGAGGCCATGTATGCGTTGACCGAGGAAAATCAATTTCTAGAAGTCACCTATGCCAATGGTGAAAAGGAAACCGTGTACTTCAAGGATTTTGCCAGTGGCGCATTGATCGAAAGTGTCGTCTCCCGCGCGAAAAAACTGGCCATCAAACGGGCAATTTCCGGCGACACCAAAGGCCTCAAATCCGAGGATTTTCTGCGGGGCATTCGCGAAGAATTCAAGGAACAGGAAGATTTACCAAATACCACTCACCCCGATGATTGGGCAAAAATAGCAGGGAAAAAGGGCGAAAAAATCGTTCATGTGCGCACTTTAACCACCGATGAGGATTCAGAGCCACGAGAAATAGAAACCATCAGCGTCGGTCATTATTTTTAATCATATCTAGCTGCTTTTCATGAGGCCTCCTTGCTGCGAATTCTTGGAACGGAAACTGAATTCGGAATCATATCTCGCTCACCAGGCCACCCTGATCCCGTAGCGAATTCCCTTCGGTTAATCAGTCACTGTCCTCATCTCCCCGCTCCCACGGCCCTATGGGATTACGAAAATGAAAATCCCTTTTGGGATGCGCGTGGCTTTCCGGTCGAAGGCGAACCCGAACGACCAAGCGCCAGTTATAATCGTCAACTCAACAAAGTATTGCCCAATGCCGGTCGCCTCTATGTCGATGGAGCTCACCCGGAATATTCCACCCCCGAATGCAGCAATCCCCGGGAGGTGGTGGCCTATGAACGTGCCGGTGACCACATTGTGGCTGAGTGCTTGGCCCGACTGAACCACAGTATGGGAGAAGAGAATTTCCTGGTGTACCGTAACAATTCAGACGGAAAAGGAAACAGCTTCGGATACCACGAAAATTATATTTTGTCCCGCCGGATTCCATTTGAACAGGTAGCGAACGTTCTACTCCCCTTCTTTGTTTCACGCCCCATCTTTTGTGGCGCAGGGAAAGTGGGAGCCGAAAACGGCACAGATCCTGTGCATTATCAAATCTCACAGCGGGCAGATTTTTTTGAATGTCTGCTTGACCTCAATACCATGGTCAACCGTCCCATCATTAATACCCGTGATGAACCCCATGCCCATCAAGCCGACTACCGTCGCCTCCATGTCATCGTGGGTGATGCCAATATGTCCGAAGTATCAACCTTCTTAAAGGTCGGCACGACGGCCATTATCATGGAAATGCTGGAACAGCAAGGGGCTCTCCCACATATCGAATTGACCGATCCGGTCAAGGCCATCAAGGCGGTATCCCGAGATTTGACTGTGAAATGTTCGCTTCCGCTAAACAATGGGCAACACACCACCGCCCTCGCTATTCAGCGGGCCTTTCTGCAATCAGCCCATGACTTTTATCGGACCAGAGAGGTCTCTCCTGTCACCAAGGAGGTGCTTGTCCGATGGGAATCCACTTTGGATACCTTGGAGCGTGATCCCTTTGAGCTTCGGCGAGAAGTCGATTGGGTCGCTAAACATGCATTGATTCAATCCTATATGGATCGTAAACGCTGTTCCTGGAATGATCCCAGGGTGGCCATGATGGATTTACAATATCACGACGTGCGACCAAACAAGGGCCTGTACTATACCCTGGAGCGGACGGGGCAAATTGAACGATTGACTCTCGAGCTGGAGATCGAGCGTGCTCGCCAGACTGCACCGGCTTTCACACGGGCATTTTTCCGTGGTCAATGCTTAAAACACCTACCGGGCCAGGTATACGGCATGAGCTGGACTTCCATCCTCCTTCATACCGGAAATTCTACCATTAAGCGTATCCCACTGATGGATCCTTATCGAGGCACCCAACAGCTCACCCAAGAATTGTTTAGGGACATTACCTCCGTGGATCAGTTATTATCCCGACTCGTGAAATCCTGAATGAAACAAGGCACCCGGTCGGTCAGATAACCTTGAGGTCGCATGAATTCTGAAAACGTTTCCCTTCCAAACTTCTCAGCTGACACATGTTCCAGTTTCTACCAATACCTCACCTCCCAACGACCCGACTTACTCCCCATGGCACGGTGGGAACACTCACTCCCCCAGCAAGGCCAAACAGACGCTTCATTGATGTCTACCAGGCCTCTTCCCTGGCCACACGGCACCACGGTTCTCGCCTTTACCTATGATAACGGCGTCCTCATCGCCGGAGACCGTCGCGCCACCGAGGGATTTCAAATTGCCGCAAATCGAATGGAAAAGGTTTTTCAAACCGATGGCTTTTCTGCCATGGCTATTGCAGGAGCTGCAGGGCCCTGCGTGGAAATGGCAAAACTTTTCCGCATCGAACTGGAACATTATGAAAAACTGGACGGACAACCCTTAACCTGCGAAGGAAAAGCCAATAGGCTTGGCCATATGGTCAAGGCCAACTTTCCCATGGTCTTACATGGACTCGTAGTCATTCCCCTGTTTGTCGGCTATGACCACAAACGAGAGATTGGTCGCCTTTTCAAATATGACATAACGGGAGGACGCTACGAGGATACGGATTTTCATGCAGTCGGCTCAGGAGGGAAAGATGCGCGATCTACCCTCAAAGAATATTTCCGAAAAAACTTATCGGAGGACGCGGCGGTCAAAGTGGCCCTTCGCGCTCTATTCAATGCCGCAGATGAAGATGTCGGAACCGGGGGACCAGACCTGGTGCGACGAATCTTCCCGACCGTTAAATTAGTTGACGCCCGGGGGGTTCGGGATGTGGATAACACCCAATTGGCTACAGTGTGCGAGGCCTTAGTGAACGAGAAACAGGAGACATAAACCGTGGCCCTGCCCTATTACGTTTCACCCGAACAAATGATGCAGGACCGGGCGGAATATGCCAAAAAAGGCATCGCCAAAGGCCGGTCAATCATCGCCATGGAATATTCAGATGGTGTGCTGTTTGTCGCCGATAACCCCAGCGCCTCCCTGTTTAAAATCTCTGAGATCTATGACAGCATCGCATTTTCAGGCGCGGGAAGATACAGTGAATTTGAGAATCTCCGAAAAGCCGGCATTCAACATGCGGACGTCAAAGGCATGATGTATAGCCGCGAAGATGTGACCGCACGATCACTGGCAAATGGCTATTCACAAATTCTCGGCACGCTCTTTAGCCAGGAAATGAAACCCTACGAAGTGGAACTACTCCTGGCTCAGGTCGGTGAGACACCGGAGCGCAATGAGTTATACCGCATCTCGTTTGATGGCAGTATTGTGGATGAACGAAAATTCATGGCCATTGGAGGACGATCTGAAACCATTTTAACCCTCCTCAAAAAAGAAATCCCTCATACTTGCCCTTCCCTAAAAGAAGCCTTAACGCTCTGCCAACATGCGTTTGAACAGGGCGCGGATTCTCGATCAAACCTCGAAGGTTTGGAAGTTGCGCTCTTGGACCGAACTCGAATAGGCAGAAGATTTCGGCGAGTCCCGATCCTCGAAGCTACCCAAATTCTCGCCTAACCCCTCGGCATTCCTCCCTCCCACTCAGTTGATCATTCCCGGATCTGGGTGTATTCTGAGTATAAGATTCATTGAAATACTGCCTCTATTTTCGAGCATGGTCCATTTCAAAAACACGGAAAGTGAAGGATAGAAACACTCAAGAAGGCCTGTTCAGGAAGATCGAATCACCCGAGGAGGATAATTCTCGATTGGCGGTCAGGCCCTTAACACGAGAAGGAGTCCGGCGGCGGAGATGTGATGTCATACCCTCAAAAAGCCTCAGGAGATGGAAAGGCCGGATATGATGAAACGCATTGTTGGCCTTGAGAGTGAATACGGCCTGACATTTTCGCCGAATGGACGGGTCTACCTTCCCATTGAAAAAATTCTCGGGTACATTTTTGAGGGACTCATCCCCAATAGCTGGCCGTCCAATGCCTTCCTCACGAATGGGGCGCGATTCTACCAGGACACGGGCTGCCATCCAGAATACTCCACCCCCGAATGCGACGACCTGCTTGATTTGATCATCCACGACAAAGCCGGCGAGCGGATCCTGGAAAGTTGTCTGCCCATTGCCGAAGAACGCTTGCGCGAAGAGGGACTGTCCGGCGAGATCTTCATTTTCAAAAACAATACGGATTCCCTCGGCAACACGTATGGCTGCCATGAAAATTTCCTCATGCGCCGGGACGTGGATTTCTGGAAGGTCAGCGAACAGCTCATCCCCTTTTTCGTCACTCGTCAAATTTTTTCCGGAGCCGGGAAAATTCTTAAAGTATCAGGGAAGTCTCAATACTTTATCTCCCAACGCGCCCAACATATCCATGAAAAAACTTCTTCCTCTACGACGTCCTCCCGGAGCATTATCAATACACGCGATGAACCCCATGCTGATGCCGAAAAATACCGTCGGCTTCACATTATTCTCGGCGATTCCAATATGTCGGAGTTTTCCACCTACTTAAAGGTGGGGACGGCCATGATCGTCCTTTCCATGATCGAAGATGGATTCACCATTCCTCATATTGAGCTGGAAGAACCTGTTAAAGCGATTCGAGACATCTCTCGGGATCCCACGCTCAAAAAAACCGTCAAACTTGAAGATGGGAGCAACCTGACCGCATTGGAAATTCAACAGACCTTCTGGGAACGGGCTGGTGAATATTTGGCGTTGCAGCCTCCCAACAAAGTCATGGCAGAAGTGCATTATGAATGGGGTCGCGTGTTGAGGATGCTGAAAACCTCCCCTATGGCACTTGTCCGCGAAATCGACTGGATCACCAAGCAATGGCTTCTCGAAAATTACATGGCCAACAAATCTTGTGGATGGGATGACCCCCGCTTAGGCATGATGGATTTGCAATATCATGACATCAACCGACAACGAAGCCTATTTCATCTCCTGGCAGAGCGTAATCACATTCGAAAAATGATCGATGAGGACGCAATTGAACAGGCCAAAACGGTTCCTCCTCAAACCACGCGAGCAAAAGTGCGAGGAGATTTCATCAGATTTGCCCGTGCAAAAAATCGGTCGTATACTGTGGATTGGACCTATCTCAAACTGAACGGGTACTGGGAAGAAACCATTTTGTGCATGGACCCTTTTTGCCCTTTTAATCGACGCGTAGAGGAATTGCTCAGCCAAGTGCCTCATAACCGGCTCTTTCCATGATGAGCTCATTGTCCCCACGCCATCCTACAGCCTCATGGAAGGTCATATTTGTCGTTTGTCTCCTGCTTGCCAGCATTTTCCCTATTCAGATCGTTCCGAGTGCGGAACGGAACCGACCGGGTGCCAATGGCCATCTCACCGGAAAGCAGGGCCAAATCCTCTGGATCGACGTGCCGACATCTCACTCTACGACCAAAGTGAGTGGCCTATTTCTCAAACGGAGGATTCCCTTCTTCCCACATGGTGATACCCACTTTGCAGGCATGGTCGGAATCGATATGGAAGATCCACCGGGAATACAGGAGCTGAGTATTACGGTCCATTCCGACTCCGGATCAGAACATCTCAGCTACTCCGTCCAAGTCATCAAAGAAGACTATACCGTCCAACACCTCACGCTGCCGAAGAATACCGTTGACCTTGACGCCAAAACCTTACAGCGCGTCCAAGAAGAAAAAAAAGAATTGGCAGCGGCCTTTCACCACGTCGGTGCACGTCCTTTATGGGACGGTCCGTTTCTTGAGCCTGTGAATGGGAAAATCACTGGAGTTTTTGGCAGTCGTCGAGTGATTAATGGTCAGAACCGAAAACCCCACTCAGGAGAAGATATCGCAGCGCCCAAAGGTACCCCGGTACAAGCCATTAACAAGGGCATCGTCGTGAAAACAGTCGATCACTTCTTCTCCGGTAAGGGTGTGGTCCTGGATCATGGGGTAGGCCTATTTTCCATGTACTTTCACCTCTCAGAGGTCGATGTCACTTCCGGCCAAACAATTCAGAAAGGTGAAGCCTTAGGCAAAGTCGGAGCCACCGGAAGAGCCACTGGCCCGCATCTCCATTGGGGCGTACATTTAAATGGCTCCCGAATCAATCCATACGCATTGACTACTCTTCCCATTTCAAATTAATTAAAGGACTCTGGCATTTTGTTGGTCCTCCGCTTCTCCTGATTCAACGTGAACCAGCTCTTCTTATAGACATCAGATACATTTCGATTATCGGAAAATAAATACCCTTTCCCATGCGATATATTTGTGTTTTCTGCGGCTCCAGTCTCGGGCACGACCCAGGATTTACCAACATGGCACAGCGATTGGGTCATGCGCTTGTCCAACAGGGAATGGGCTTGGTCTATGGTGGGGGGAATATTGGACTGATGGGCGTGCTGGCATCAACCGTACTGCAGGAAGGCGGGACCGTCATCGGTGTTATTCCCAAACATCTGGCAGAAAAAGAACTCCTACATCAGGAACTCACAGCCACGCATATTGTGAACACCATGCATGAACGAAAAACCCTCATGGCAGATCTGTCAGCCGGATTCATCACCTTACCCGGTGGATTTGGAACATTGGAAGAATGTTGCGAAATGGTAACCTGGGCGCAGTTAAAACTTCACCACAAGCCCTGTGGCCTGCTGAATTGCTTTGGGTTTTTTGATGGTCTGTTAAAATTTTTCGACCATCAAGTCCATCAAGGGTTCCTCAACCTGACCAACCGGGCGTTACTTCTTGAAGCCGCCACTCCGGAGGACCTGCTACCCCTTATCCTGGACCGACTCGAGCCTGACGTTCGCTAACAGCATCCGGCTTAATAAGCCGAGGGCCTGGAAAGGGGACGATTGGTCATCAATTCCATCGCCCGAAGATTATCAAACGAAAATCCGCCATCCCCCATTACAACCAATCCCAATTTGCCCTTTTTGAATGACTGATCATAGACATCAAGGCTCAAGTGGTTATCAAAAGAGATTTCAGTAAATTCCTTACTGATAATGGTATTTCGTTGAATCCGGAGAGAATGCCACTCAGCAGATCGAAGGATCAGTGCCTCCCTCCCTAATTCGGTTGGTTGCCCATTCTTGACGACATACGCCACAACCTCGTTTGTTCTGGGTTCCACAACGGTGGCATAGAAATTTTTATCATCCTGGATGCCATATGCCAATCCGGCTTTTCCGGTCGGTGTTCCCAGATTAAGCTTTAATCGGACCGAAAGATCCACATATTCAACCACAACGTCTTCCGCAACGAGTAACTGATAACACCAACCCTCCCCGCATTGTAAGCGCTGCTCTACCAGGTTGGGACGACTGGGGGCTGTCTCATCGTCTTTGACTGACCATCCACCCTTTCCTGAAGATCCACCAACCGCTTGTGTAAAGCCATTCGGCAAATCGCCTGAAGGCGATTGATCAAAATTCCATTCCTGAAAAAGAGGGGGAGTGGTTTTATGAAACGGCTTAGGAAGCTCCTGAGGTTGCTCTTCCGAAAATCCCACGGAAGCTCCCATCAGAAGACAACTCATGGCCATCCCCAAAACCGATACTCCATAGCCAAATAAACTTCGTATGCCTTTAACCTTTTGCTCAGACCTGGACAGAACATGCTTTACAAACCAATTCAAATCCTCGTGTTTCATAACCATCCCTACCCCAAAAAGACATGAATATTAAGTAGACGGACACCCATAGCGCCTACGATGATACGCATTCTCAACCGAAGTCCACAACCCCTTTCTGGCGGTCAAAGCCATCCTCAATCAGGATACCATCAGCCGCCCGCCACCCTCACGAGGGACGAGAGTCCTGACAAAGAAAATTCATGAGCCCCTTCGCGCTTTCCACAGGCCCACGTATAAGACCCTGGTGGCCCAGGACAACACAAATGCCATCCCTTCCGTCTAACCATTTTCCAGAAAAAATTGCAGAAAAAGTCGAGCTTTGATAGGTTGAAGTGGCCGCTGGTCTTCTTTAAATCTGATTCTCATAAACAGATATGCAACGGACCACGATATTTCACGCTGTGACTGGACCGGCCCTTTTGGCCGTGATTTTTCTTACTGGACTCGTGTGGCCGAGTTCCAGCGAGAGCCGTTCCCCAAGCCCTATTGAGACGGAAGAATGGTCATTTGAGGAACTCCTCCCATCTGATTCCGTCATCACGCTGACGTTGCAGGAAGCCGTCATGGAAGCATTAGAACACAATCTGGACATTCAAGTGAGCCGACACACAAGAGACGTTCGACTCACCGACATTGTCTTTCAACAGTCACAATTTGACCCTACGGTTGAGCTCGGCGGACGGTACGACCGGACGGTCGTTCCGCTCAACAGGCCCATATTCGGCCTTGGAGGTGTCACGCGGGGTTCGATTCCAGACACCTTTGATCAAAATGAAACAAACTTCAGGCTGGGATTGAAGCAAAAGTTGCTGACCGGGGGATCCTACGATCTGACCTTTGATACCAAACGGAATTCCGTGGCCGGATCAACCAGCTTTCTTTTCAACCCGGCCTATGCCAGCAATCTACTCTTTAATCTGACGCAACCACTTCTTCGAAACTTCGGACCCACGATCAACAACATACAAATCACCCTCGCAAAAAACGCAGCTGACGTGGAACAACTGACACTCCTGAACCAGATCCTGTCGGTGATCGCCCAGGTCGAGCAAGCGTATTGGGAACTCGTCTTTGCCCGGGAGAACTTAAAAGTCGCCCGCGCAACGTTGCAGGCCGCAGAAGAATTACTCGCGAGCAATCGCGCAAAGGTGAAAGCCGGAATCATGGCGGATGTAGAGGCTCTTCAGGCTCAAGCAGGGGTCGCCAACCAGATCGAACAAATATTGCTGGCCCAAAAAACCGTCCTGGACCAGGAGGACCAACTTCGAGTCCTCCTTAGTAAGTCGGAATTCAACCTGACTCAAACCACACCCCTTGTCCCACTCGACCCACCCGTTCAACATCTTCAGGAGACCCCGCTCAAAGAAAACCTGGAGGTCGCATTCGAGCATCGTCCGGATATGCTTCAAGCCAAAAAGAACATTGAAACATCCAACGTCAATACACGCTTTGCCAAAAATCAGCTTCTTCCCGATCTCTCATTTCAGGGAAGTCTGGGTCTCAGCGGACTGGGGAAAAACCCCCGGGATGACTGGGATCGTTTAGGCAGCACGGATTTTTATAACATGGGGGGTGGACTCGTTTTCAGCTACCCTATAGGAAACCGCTCGGCGCAGAGCCAATATCAACGCCGGGTCCTGGAAACTCAACAAAGCCAGGTCTCTCTTCTACGCGTTCGCCAACAAATAATTCTGGACGTCAAAGAAGCCATCCGTCAGGTACAAACAAGCTTCAAGCGCACCAGAACGACTCAAACGGCTCGCCAATTATCCGAAAGGCAACTCAACGCGGAGCAGGAACGCCTTAATCTCGGGCTCAGCACCACTCGATTAGTGCTAGAATTTCAAAGAGATCTTCGAATAGCCCGGGGGAGGGAATTGCGAGCCATTCTGGACTACAATCAATCATTATCCCGTCTCCGCCTCGTCACCGCCTCTACACTCGATCATTACCACATTGAAATTCAGTAAAGAAAAATGAAAAATCCCCTCCACGACCTTCTCCCCGCCCCAGGAATGTTCCATGTGCAGGTGGATACCACACCATGTTCATGTCGTGAGCCCGTGCCAAAATGACCATGCCGGCCTTCCTGCCCCTAGCGGAGTAAGCTTCCGGCAGAGGGAGCCCTGTTACATACCTTTCCTTTTCATGCCGGTTTGTCTGAATTTAAATATACCCCTATGCGCAAAGCGGACAACCCTATCACTTCGCAATTGATCCCTTTCCAGTCTTTCGATTTCCTAGGCCTCTGCTAGACTTGTTACCATATAAGTAGACATATGAAAAAAACATTTTGGATCGTGGCCATCATCATACTTGCCGGAGCAGTGGGGGGTTGGGTGTATTATTTCCGGTCGACAGGTCAACCATCTCCTGAAACCGCACAACACAACGTGGTTGAAGTTGTCCGAACCTCGCTTCAAACCAAGGTGTCGGAGACGGGTACGATCATGCCTTCTCAAACCATCGAAATTAAATCTCAATTTTCTGGGGAAGTCGCTCAATTGTTTGTGACTGCGGGGCAAGAGGTCGAAAAAGATCAGGTTTTAGCGATTATTCGACAGGAATCCAGCCAGGCCCGTCAGGTGGCCCAACTCAGGGCAGGTATCTCGGAAGAACGCTTAAACGTGGATACCGCTCATCGGGAATGGATCCGTGCCGAATCCCTCTTCAGAAAAGGTTTTATCCCTCAAAAGGAATTGGAACTTTCGCATCGGGATTATCAACAATCCCTGGTTCGTCTGGAGTTGGCCGAGCGCCAACTCTTATTGGCATTAGGCGGCAACAAGGAATTGTATGAACGATACCGTGATGGCTCTGCCTCCAAAACCCGCCCTGAAGAATTTCAGGTCCGGTCACCCTCCCAAGGTACCGTCCTGGAAATTCTGGTCCACACCGGAGAAATCATTACGTCCGGAACCGCCACATTCGGCGGAGGAACAATCCTCATGCGCATTGCCGATCTGTCCCACATGGTGGTCAAAGCGAAAATCAATGAAGTTAATATTCCAAGAGTTTCGGTCGGCCAGTCGGTAGATATTCGGCTGGACGCCTTACCGGAAAAACTGTTTACGGGCCGGGTGATGGCCATTGCCGCCCAGGGGGTCAAAGAAAACAATCTGGTGACCTATGAAGTTTCTATCGATATAGAAAAAACCCACCCCGATTTAAAACCGATGCTGACCGCAAACATCGATATTGAGACAAAACGGCTGGACAATGTCCTCACCGTTCCGCTTGAAGTCCTACGTGTCAACAAAGGGGATGATGTCGTGGACGTGCTCGTGGAGGGACAACCCCAGACCCGGAAGGTCCGTGTCGCGTTCCGGACTGATACGCAGGCCATCATCACTCAAGGACTTCAGGAACACGACCAGGTCGTCGTCCCATCCTTTAAAGCCGACGAGGCTCGCCGATAACGCAGGAAGTGGGTTTGGCCATGTTGATTGAGCTCAACCACATCGTCAAAATCTACCAAGCCGGGCATGTCGAGGTCCCGGCCTTAATCGATATTACTCTCCAGGTCAAAAAGGGAGAATTTGTAGCCATTATCGGACAGTCCGGAAGCGGGAAAACCACCCTCCTGGATATTATTGGCTGTTTGAGCCGTCCGACGAGTGGCGAGTATTGGCTGGACGGGGATCTGGTCAACACCCTTCCCGACGCCCGCTTAACCGGCATCCGTAACAAAAAAATCGGGTTTATCTTTCAAACCTTCCATTTACTTGCCCGGAAGACCGCCCTGGAAAATGTCCAACTTCCTCTAATGTATGCGGGCGCCTCACGAACAATTCAACACGACACCGCACGGACATTATTAACCAAGGTCGGCCTGCAAGACCGCCTGCAGCATTACAGCAATCAGTTATCGGGAGGCCAACAGCAACGGGTCGCAATCGCTCGTGCGTTAGCCAACAGTCCAGCGCTACTCCTGGCGGACGAACCCACGGGAAACCTGGATAGTCAATCAGGCAAAGACATTCTTGCGCTCTTTGAACAACTGCATCGTCATGGACAAACCATCGTGATGATTACCCATGATCCGAACATCGCCCAGCAGGCGGAACGCCGCATCACCCTGGCAGATGGCAAAGTCGTGGCCGATGAATACATGCCTCAATCCCTTCCGGTGCCGGGATAAAATTATGCTACGTTCAATTTTTCTGGATGCGCTCAAAAATCTCTCCGGGAACGCGCTTCGTTCGGGGCTTACCATGTTGGGAGTCATTATTGGCGTCGCCGCGGTTATCACCATGATTGCCATTGTAGAAGGCGGACAAGTCTGGCTGGTGAATTCGCTAGAGCGCATGGGCACCAATTTGCTGTTTGTCTGGAAAAAGCGGTTGACCGTTGAAGAACGGCAGCTCTTTGCGGGGAGAAATACCGAACTCCGCTATGACGACGCCCTGGCCATTCAAACACGGTTTCCTGATCTGCTTGTTGCTCCCATTATTGAGCTGGATGGGCAATTAAAAGCGGGGGATCGTGACTACAGCGGACGAATCACCGGCACCTCTCCCGAATATAGCCAGATCCGAAACTTTCGCCCCGAATCCGGGCGATTCGTCTCATCCGTCGACATCAAGGATTGGAACCGGTCCGTGGTATTAGGGCACACCATTGCCGAAGTGTTGTTCGGATCCCAGCCCGCCATCGGAGAGGACGTAAAAATCGGCGATCAACGATTTACCGTAAAGGGCATCATGGAGCCCAAGGGGGAGATTTACGGGCATGATTACGACGAAATGGTGATCATTCCTATCAGCACGGGCCTGCGGTTTTTCCAGGGATCCGACAAAATCCGATCAATGATCATTCATGTTCCTGACCGGCAGCGCATGGATGAAATTTCCCAGGCACTGCATCAGTTTCTGGTTCAACGTCATGAAGGGGTAGACGACATCCATATCCGGAATCAGGGAGAATTTCTGAGTGCAGTGGACCAAACGCTGTTGACCTTCCGGCTGGTTCTGGGAGGCATTGCGGTGATTGCCCTCCTCGTCGGCGGCATCGGCATCATGAACATCATGCTCGTAACCGTCACCGAGCGAACCAGGGAGATTGGACTACGAAAAGCCATCGGGGCCAGGCGGCAGGATATTCTGTTGCAATTCCTCATTGAGTCCACGACCATTAGCGTGATTGGCGGGTCCATTGGTATTCTTGTGGGCATTCTTGCGGCCTATGGCATCGGGGATGTCGTCGCTCGGGCTATGCCGGGCGGAGGAGATTGGGGAGCAGTGGTTCAGCCCACCGCCATTGCCATTGCGTTTGCCTTTGCGGTCATCGTCGGAGTGGGATTCGGTCTCTTTCCCGCCATGAAAGCCTCGAAACTGGAGCCCGCCGAGGCTTTGCGCTATCAATAAGTTTCAAGAATGCGCTCCCTTTTTACCCGGAACCGGCCCCACTGTCCATAACCATTGCACCTCCGTGAGACCCCATAAAGAACGAGCCGCAGGATTAGCCTTCCTCCCGATCTTCACCACTATCGGGTTTTACCTCTTACCCGCAAACTGGCAACTCCACACCGCCGTCCAGTTTGCGCCACAACTGATGGCTTATGCCGCCTTAAGCGCCTGGGCATATAAAAATGAAGATCTCCAGCACAAACTTGGGCTAGGATTCAACAATATCCAGTCAGGGGTCACCCGAGGAACTGCGATTGGCCTCATGCTGGGCATACTGAATACCGGGGTCATCTTGTACGTCATGCCGGCCTTGGGAGTGGACATCAATTTTCTCTCTCAGACCCCTCATGCCCAAATTCCGTTTTGGGTCATGATGCCATGGTTCATTATGCTGATTGCTACGGGAGTGGAAGTGAATTTCCGCGGATTTCTCCTCGGCCGATTACTGGTATGGTTTCAACGGGTGCGTCAACCCGATCACCCCTCGACCACCAGGACTCGCCTACAGGCATTGCTCCCCTTATCTCTATCAGCTCTGACGTTTGCCTTTGATCCATTTATGGTGTCGACATTCCGGGATTTACATTGGATTGCCGTATGGGATGGCCTGGTGTGGGGATGGCTATGGATGCGAATGCACAATCTCTATACGGTCATAGCCGCTCATGCCGTGGAAGTGATTCTTCTCTATCTCATCATTCGGGGAATATTGACATGACACCCTCGTTCTCCCCTCATCTGGTGAATCATCCCTTTGGAGACCCCGGCCTCTATGTCGATATACGGTGGAGCCGGCGTGCCCTGCTCTTTGACCTGGGGGATAACGGGCCCTTGAGCCCAACCCAGCTTTTACGGGCGCAGGATATTTTCATTTCTCATACGCATATGGATCACTTTATCGGGTTTGATCGGCTCATTCGTGTAGCCCTGGGTCGTGGCAAACATCTTCGATTGCATGGTCCACCTGGCCTTATTGAAAATGTTCAAGGCAAACTTCGTGGGTATACCTGGAATCTGGTTGATGGATATCCACTGACCATCGAAGCCAGAGAATATCACCCCACGCATATTCAACCCGCGTATTTTCATGCGAAGGACGCCTTCGCCTGTAAACGGGAAACCGTAATCCCAGGCGACCATTCCCACATTTTTCCGGTTCTTCGAGAACCGGCTCTCCTCGTGAAAGCCGTCGCGCTCAACCATCGGATCCCTTCCCTGGCCTTTTCCCTGGAAGAACCGTTTCACATCAATATTAAGAAAGCCCGACTCCATGAGGCAGGTCTTCCAGTAGGCTCCTGGCTCAAGGAAGTTAAGCAGTTAATTTTAGATGGCGCACCGGATTCACACATCTTTTCCGCTACATTATATGTTGAGCACCAAAAAGAAGAACGCGTATTTAATGTAGGCACCATGAAGCGAGAATTTACAACCATCACCAAGGGGCAAAAAATCGCTTATGTGGTTGATTGCCGATATGATACCGACAATGAGCAGCGGATCATTCAATTATGCCAAGGGGCCACAACGCTATTTTGCGAGGCACCCTTTTTAGAAGCCGACCGCGACAAGGCTGCCAATCGCTACCATCTCACGGCGCGCCAGGCAGGAATCCTGGGACGGAAAGCCGGGGTGGAACAACTGGTCGTCTTTCATTTTTCTCCCAGGTATACCGGACAGGGGGACAAACTTCACCAGGAGGCCATGGAAGCCTTTCATGGACAGTCATCACACATGACATGAGGAGGGACGATGCCGGAATGGGTTAGATATGGGTTGTATTTTGTCCTTGGCGGAACATTAGTGAGTGTCTCCACGTATCTGGGCAGTCATGGAAGGGGGTTCCTGGCTGCCTTGGCCAGCACTTTGCCGGTCATCAGTGGAGTAACCTTTATCCTCATCTTCGTCAATGCCGGATCGGTCCCCACCGTCTCGTTTGCCAAACACCTGATTTGGCTTTCTCCCCCATGGTTTGTTTATGTGGGAGCGATGATTGCATTTGTCCCCAAGATAGGGTTTTGGCCGGCATATGGGTTGGCGATCGGATTATATCTGGCCGGAGTGGGACTGACACGACTGTTTGTTGACTAGTACCGAACAACGCAAGAATGACCCCTATCACAATACAGAGATTGCGAGAGAAGCATTTAATCAGGTAGTGAGAACCAGGAACATGGCGGAATTCATTAAACCGATCATTCACGCATTTTTAGTGTGTGACACCATCATCATCGATAGCCTGACCGGGAAAAAAAGCATCATCGGGGCATTTACCCATCTTTGGGCCAAGACATTTCCATGCCAGCACCCACAAGTCGGCGTCTATTTTTCGCTCACCGACGCTGAAGGCAGGTACGCATTCGAGATCCAACTCGTGTATCTTGATCAGGACCAGATTGTCGGCAAAGGTTCCCTTCCGCCAATAGACATTTCCAACCGGTTAACGACCCAGGACTTCGGCGTGAACATCCCCTATCTCGTCTTTCCAGGGCCGGGACGATATGAGTTTCGTCTGTATGCCAATGGTCATTTCATCACTCAGAAGGACTTCCAGGTTATCCAACACGAATCTTCTCCCTCACCGCAGTCCTGAGCCCCTATCAGTTTTCTCGTCTGATCAACACATCTCTCGACTCTCACTTTCCATGGAGCAGAGGACGGGAAAATCCGCCAGGGTTCACTCCACAATCCGGACCAGTTGATCAATATCAGGAAATCGACCTGGCAGCAACATGCCCTTTCCGGCCGAATTGGACAAGAAACAGCCACACCCTCCAGCAATCTCGAGATCACACCTCAGTCTCTGCATTTTACCTTTTCCCTCTAGTCACCGATGAACTACCCGGGAAGAAACGACCAACGGCCCCAAGGACCCAACCAAGATGTCAGACAACAGGGGAAATTCTTTTCTCACCATAAAAACCGGACAAACTTACAACTTCAGAGAGGGAGATTTGCAATGGCTGCATCGCACCATCAACAGGGAAAACTACGCCTAGGCTGTCTGTTCATCCTGATCCTCTTTGTTTTGGGCACCGGAACAGTCAATGGTCAGGTGGTCGGGGATGGGTACAACAACAGCCTGATTTATAAAATCCAATCTGATACGAATACGGTCTATATTTTGGGATCGATCCATGTGTTGGCTGAAGAATACTATCCTCTCACCAGATCCTTCTCCTATGCCTATTACAATTCACAAAAGGTCGTCTTTGAAATTGATCCGGAAATATTATTTTCTCCCGGCTCATTTTCTCAACACGAAAAACAGTACACCCTCCCAAAGGGAAAAACACTGGAAACGGTGCTCTCCCCAAAAACGTATAAGCTGGTCAAACAGAAGATTCAAGCCTTGGGAGGGAACATTCAGGATTTCCACCCCTACAAACCCTGGGTGCTGTATCTCACATTAAGCGGACGATTTGATTCGTCCATAGATTTCCGGCCTGAATTAGGCATTGAAAATCATTTCTATCGCATGGCCAAGGATGCCGGAAAACCGACGGGCGGGCTGGAAACCATTCAAGACCAATTAAATGTGTTCGACACACTTCCACTCAACATCCAAGATGCTCTTCTTCAGGAATCACTCGCCGCCGCCGGATCTAAGGAACGAGAACAAGCTTTTTTACATATGGTAAAAGACTGGCACCAGGGAAATCTCGACGGGTTGGAACAATTGGTGGAGTCATTCAAAACCTACCCGTTGTTCTACAACAAACTCCTCGTCCAACGAAACCTGAACTGGATTCCTCAAATCGAATCGTTCTTACAAGAAAAGAAAAACGTCTTGATCATCGTGGGTGCGGCTCACCTCGCGGGGGAAGACGGATTACTCGCGCTGCTCAAAGAAAAAGGCCACCACCTTGAACGGGTGTCTTATGCCATGCCTTAGAACGGCAAAGGAGGGTCCCGTTACGGCCGATCAGCATCGGCTATCCCCTTTCGGGCCATCCAATCAATCATCTGCGGGCTCAGCAATTTCATCCACCGGCCCCACTGGCCTCTCCAGGACGTAAACACCAGTCTTTCCCGTCGGGTCATCCCCTTGATAATCATGTCCGCACATTTCCTCGCGGTTAAGAATCTGGCATGTCCTTCAAGAACCCGCCCGAAAGGTCGACCATGAGGCCCGAGACTTCGTTCATGAATTTCAGATTGCACAAAATCGGGGGCCACAATGGTTACGGTGACTCCCGTCCCCGTCAATTCAATACGAAGCGACTCAAAAAATCCGTTCATCGCATGCTTACTGGCACAATAGGCTGAATGGGCAGGCACTCCCGTCAAACTTGCAACGCTGGAGATCGCAACAATCCGACCTTGCGTGGCCTTTAAGAACGGCAAGGCCAATTTGGTGCAGTAGACGCTGCCGAAAAAATTCACCGCCATCACCCGTTGATACAGTTCCAAATCCTGAGCATCCTCCACCGTCGACCACATGGATATCCCGGCATTATTCACCAACACATCAATCCGGGAATACACAGAAACCACCTGTTGGATCATCATGGAACAGGCATGGGGATCCGTCACGTCCGTCGGAATGATCAGGGCAGACCCTCCAAGGCGTTCACAGGCGAGCGCTACTTCCTGCAACCGTGACTGATCTCTCGCGACCAGTACCAGCTGGGGAGCCTGTGGCGCCAGCGAACAGGCGAGCGCTTTTCCAATACCCGACGACGCCCCGGTAATGAGAATCACCTGGTTTGTAAATTCACTCATCGTCCCTTGCTCAAGAATTGAAATGAAATGGACCCTATTGACAGATTTTTTTAACGAGCGTAGCATTACCTCTGCGCTCATGAAAAACGATTATGAAAGGAAGGAGAGAATGAGCGTACATCTCCTTTCAAACCGTAAAGAGGAAAGGGGGTCTCACATGGACGACCTTACTCCACCGGATCATGTAGGCCCATCGGCGGCGAAACCCGCCTCAGTCTCCTGACGGGCCTTCTCGTTTTTGCCGAATCATATCCCTACTCAGACGCAAGCATGCCTAAGGGCATCTGCCAGCGGGCGCGGTAATGAGCTTGATGATAATGAGTCACAAGAGGGATCTCCAACCATCACATCTGGAAGATTCGGCCAACCCCTTAACGAGAAACGCGTCATTAGCCTACTGATGGGCCACATAAAACATGAGGTTCACATTTTGTGGTGTATGCCACATAATCCGAGGGGCTCCCTTTCACGGGACAAGCCCCTCGGATTGTTTTTGATGCCGGCACCACAATCAGATAACCGTTCTTCACACCTTCTGCCATTCAACTCCCTGATATGAGCATCCCTTCTACCCGGTTTCAACCGTATTGTCTTGAGTTACCAGTCTGGGTCGCCGAGTATCTTGTCCAACAACCGAAGACTTACCCGACTCAGGATTCCCGTATGGACCTGGTCATTACCCTGGCGCAACTCAACATTCAATATGGAACCGGTGGACCATTCGGAGCCGGGGTTTTCCGCTTGGACACTCACGAACTGGTCGCGCCAGGCGTGAATCTCGTCCTTTCGTCGAAAAGTTCAATTGCCCATGCTGAAGTCGTCGCGATGCTGATGGCACAGCAAATCGTGGGCTCCCATAATTTAGGAGCAATCGGGTTTCCCACCCACGAGCTGGTAACCAGTTGCGAGCCGTGCAGTATGTGCCTGGGGGCGATTTCCTGGTCCGGCGTTCGGCAAATCGTCTGTGGCGCCAGAGGAAGCGACGCCGAAGCGGTTGGTTTTGACGAAGGCCCAAAACCTGCCAATTGGATTTTGGAACTTGAGCGGAGAGGGATTGCCGTGACCACGGATATTGCGCGAGCCAAGTCCGCGTCTGTCCTCCAGCAATATGTCCAAAAAGGCGGAGAGGTCTATAACGGACGAAAAGGGTAGATGAGGGCCCTTTTTCATTTTCCCAATTTCAAGGAGAAACGTTGATGACTCCGACAAAGAACACATCACAGGCTTCACACGCATCACCCATCACCCTCGCAATTGATATTGGCGGGTCCGGAATCAAAGGCCTCCTGCTCGATCAGTCCGGGCAACCTCTGTCTGAACGAATACGAATGGTCACACCGAAACCCGCGACACCACAGGCCATTGTCCCGCTTATTGTGGAAATTGCCCAAACACTCGGGCGGTTTGATCGCGTATCAGTCGGCTTTCCCGGCGTGATTCATCAGGGGTGGGTGAAAACAGCGCCCAACCTGGATGCATCCTGGCCTGGAACCTATCTCGTTGGCGAACTGGAACAACAACTCCAAAAGCCAGTTCGGGTAGCCAATGATGCGGATGTGCAGGGCTATGGAGCGATCAAAGGCCAAGGGGTCGAAATGGTCATTACCCTGGGAACCGGATTTGGAACCGCGTTATTTATTAATGGGCACCTTGTGCCCAATATGGAAATTGCTCATCATCCCTTTCGAAAACAACAAACATACGAGGTACAATTGGGGGCCAACGCACTGAAAAATGTGGGAAAAAAGAGATGGAATCTACGTCTGGCGAAAGCCATTGAGATATTAGATCGGGTGATGAATTTCGACCATCTCTACATAGGCGGGGGCAATGCTAAAAAGGTGACCATTCCATTGCCATCTCATGCTACTATCGTCTCAAATACAGCGGGACTCCTTGGGGGAATCGCGCTCTGGGCCGATCCCAATGTGGTCCTTCCACCTAAACCCAATAAGTTTGTAAAAGGATCCGCACGAAAACAGGCTCCTCGAATCAAGTCATCAAAAACCCTCAAAAAGAAAAAGGATTGACTCCCATACACGTCTCCCCACCCAGTTCGCTCCACCCCAAATCGCGCCTGACCTTCATCCTGAGGAAAATCGCCTAACCGGCACATACCGCCATGATTCCTTACGGATTACCGCAACTTCTCTGGGTAGGTGTAGGTGGCTTTTTAGGCTCAGTAGGCCGATTCGTCATCGCCGGCTTCTTTAACCGCCTGAGTCCGGCTCTTGCCTTCCCTATTGGCACATTGGCCGTAAACATACTCGGCTGTTTCCTGATCGGGTTACTCCATGGGTTGGCCGAGTCCCGAAATATCCTGGGAACGGACACCAGAATTTTTCTGTTTATTGGCGTGCTGGGTGGATTCACCACCTACTCTACCTTCGGGTTCGAATCCCTGGCACTCCTGAAAGACGGGGCCATGCTCAAAGCTTCTGCCAATATCATCATCCATGTCTTCGTGGGTCTCGCCGCTGTCTGGCTGGGCGATACATTAGGTCGGCTCTAAGCTCAGGGCCCTTCTCCATCCTTATCAATTCACAAAATGTGACTTTGCGAGTGGATTTCATCCCTTGAAGCCACTTGGCGAGAAGGGGGTGAACACGGTACAAGCATTAATCGTCGTGTTCACACCATCAAATAGTCGGCATTCCTGAATATGTCCTCAAAGAAACGGATTTCACCTTCCAGTTCCCCCCATGCCGATCTGATCATTGAAGGCGCGCGGCAAAATAACCTTAAAAACATTTCTCTACGTATCCCACACAACGCTGTCACCGTCATCACCGGCGTGTCAGGATCCGGAAAATCCTCCTTGGCCTTCGACACCCTGTTTGCAGAAGGCCAGTGGCGTTATGTGGAATCGCTCTCCTCCTATACGCGCATGTTCCTGGACCGTGTAAAACGCCCCGATGTGGACCGACTCACCAATATCCGCCCCTCCATTGCCCTGGAACAAAAAAATCCGATTCGGACCTCGCGCTCTACCGTGGGCACCACCAGTGAAATTTCGGATTATCTCCGGTTGCTATTCTCCAAAATCGGACGGTTGACCTGTCCCGATTGCAAGGTGGAAGCCATCGCCCACCACCCCACCACGATCGCGCAAGATTTACTGAATCGTTTCCCCAATCAACGCGCCCTCGTCTGTTTTCCAAAACCCGCCCCCCATCCTGACGCGCTTGAGTTCATGAAAACAGCACTCTTAAAACAAGGTTTCATTCGTGTCGTCATCAACCACCAACTGATCAACCTCAATACTGACCCCCTCCCCTCACCGCTGCCATCGGAATTGTTGGTCGTCGTTGATCGCCTGACTCTTGATACGGAATCGCGCAGCCGATTGGTCGAAGCCTTGGAGTCAGCGTTTCGCGAAAGTGAAGGCCACGCGAGCGTCATCATCGGGGATAACCACCCCCTAGCCTATAGTGCACACCTCTCATGCCCGGGATGCGGCAGGACGTTCCACACGCCCCGCCCCGTATCCTTTTCTTTTAATCATCCACTTGGAGCCTGCCCCGAATGCAAAGGGTTCGGCAACATCTTGCGCTACGACGAACGGTTACTGATTCCCGACCCCGAAAAATCCTTACAGGAGGGGGCGATTGAACCCTGGACCAAACCATCCAATGTATGGTGGCAAAAAGAAATGCTCAAAGCCTTCAAGAAGAAAAATCTCGACCCGACCACACCCTACAACCAGCTCACCCAAGCAGAACAGGACCTGATTTGGAAAGGAGAAGGAAAGCTCGAGGGCATTGATGATTTTTTTACCTATCTAGAAGGCAAACGCTACAAGATGCATGTCCGGGTCTTCTTGAGCCGGTATCGCAGTCCCTCCCCTTGCACAACCTGCCAGGGAACCCGCTTACGGCCGGAATCTCTCATGGTCAAGATCTATGAATGCCACATTCACGAGGTATGCGGATGGCCCCTCTCGGATCTTCAACGATGGCTTCAGACCCTGCCGCTGAGAACATTTGAGGAGGCAATCGCCGAGGATCTATTGAATGCGTTGCAGTCAAAACTATCATTTCTCCTGCGGGTGGGCTTGGACTATCTCACACTCAACCGGGAAATGCGGACGTTATCCGGAGGCGAAGCTCAGCGTATTCATCTGGCGACACAACTGGGCAGTCAGCTCATGGGCACACAGTATGTCCTGGATGAACCGACGATCGGCCTCCATGCACGTGATACCGAGGCCATGGGCATGATTTTGCGGGAGTTGGCGGAGCGGGGCAACACCGTCATTGTGGTGGAACATGATCCGCAAATCATTCAACAGGCTGATTACATCGTCGAACTGGGACCTCAATCAGGCGATCAAGGCGGTGAGATCATCTGCGCGGCCCCCTATCAATCCTTTCTCAATCATCCCCAATCGCTCACCGCTAAATATTTGCGTGGGGAACGAACCATTCCCTTACCTTCCAAACGTCGAGCAGGAAATGGAAAAGCTCTTCAGTTCACAGGAGTGAACGAACAAAATCTCAAAAACCTCACTGTGAATATTCCCCTCGGCACGCTGGTCTGTGTCACGGGTCCTTCCGGATCGGGAAAAAGCACGTTAGTCGAAGCCACCATCTATGCAGCTCTGGCGCGCGTTTTTAAGGTGGACTCTCTTCCTCAACCCGGGCTAGCAAACATGACGGGGCCGGAACATCTCCGAACCGTCTGCCTTATTGACCAGGAACCCATCGGCAAAACTCCGCGCTCGAATCCCATCACCTACATTAAAGCCTATGATGAAATCCGGGCCTTATTCGCCCAGTCCGCTGAGGCGCGGGCACACCGGCTCACGCCCGCGCATTTTTCGTTTAACACCGGGAAAGGCCGATGCGCTCGTTGCCAGGGGAACGGGTATGAAAAACTGGAAATGTATTTTTTGGCGGATCTCTACGTGCCCTGCGCGGACTGTGAAGGCAAACGGTTCAAAGATAAGATTCTACAAGTCCAAGTCAAAGAGCATTCCATTCATGATGTGTTGAACCTCACCGTCGATCAAGCGGTAGCCTTCTTCGCCACTTCCTGTCCCAAGGTCCTCAAAGGATTGCGCGTGCTTCAACAGCTTGGCCTTGGCTATCTCACACTGGGACAACCAGCTACAACATTATCCGGAGGCGAAACCCAACGGCTTAAAATCGCGCGGGAATTGGCCAATACCCCAAAACGATCAACCGCCAACCCAGACCACAACGGTGCCCTTTACATTTTGGACGAACCCACCAGGGGACTGCACCTTGAAGATATCACGCGCCTGTTAACCGTATTGAATCAACTGGTTGAGGAAGGGAATACGGTCCTGGTAGTGGAACATCATCTGGATGTCATCAAATGCGCGGATTGGGTGATTGACCTCGGCCCCGGCGGCGGCGAAGCCGGCGGTCACATCGTCGCACAAGGTCCCCCGGAAGCAACCGCCAACACCCCTCAGTCACTCACCGGACAATATTTGAAATCACTACTTTTACAGGACTGACTCATCAACACCAGATTTGACCCCAACGTTAAGGCTTGCCGGACCGAAGCCCGGCAAGAGAATTCCGTTTCAGACTGAATCCCTCAAGAGCGAGGGAGTTATACATCGCTTTAGTTGAACGTTGAAAATACCTTATCTTCATAGCCCTGCTATTTTAAAATATTCAGCCACACGTGTGGCCATGAAGAAAGTCGATTAGTGACTGAGAAGGGATTGTTGATATAGAGGTGAAATAAGTCACGATTATTGGGGTGCAAAGTCCTTTAACTCAATGATATGCCCCAGCTTGGCTGCTTTTCGAAAGTACTGAGTGTCAGCTGTGACGAAGAGCGTATTGGAAGACTGCAAGGCGACTGCGTGATACAGGGTATCAAAGAGATGGTGGTTGAGATCCACCGAAAGGCGACAGGCCTGTTCATACACCTCCCATTCCGTGGTCATGTGAAATTCCATCGCGAGAAAATTCTGAAGCATGCGGATCGATTGCTTAGGCGCCAATCGAGTCAACACGGCTCCCACTTCTGCCAACCAATGCGGAGGCTGAAGCACCTGGCAATTTCCCATCTGAATGTCCTTCAACAGAGCCAGGGCCTGTTCTTGATGCGTGTCACCGTCTTGGACAGGGAGAGCCCATTTCACCACCACACTGGCGTCAACCACCCAAGTGGTCATGGTCGTCCCTGGGTTCGTGCAAGACGTAGATCCTTTTCCGTCACCCGTGGAGCTTGTTCACGCAATGCGAGCAATTGATCGATGGCCCGCTTGCGCCGTCCCGCTCGCTTCTGTTCTTCGATCGCCTGTTGCATCAGTTGCGTTAACACCGCACTTTTGTTTTTCCCCGCAAAGACTTTATCAAATTGCTTTTTGACATCTTCAGGAACACTGAAATTCACGGTAGCCACAAAACATCTCCTTTGTTGAAAATTTCAACAATATTGTGGCTCACCGTAAATCACTTGTCAAACCCATCCCTTCTTGAATGTCTTGTGCACCATACTTGCTTGGTCTGGCTTGAAACAGGATGCACCAGTACAGGTCCGCGCCTTCCAAATCCACACCGGCCGGATCGGCTGCCGGGAGTTCGGTGCCTTCCAGGACAGCGACTCAAAGCCCTGAACCACCCGGAGCGGGCTGATAGGCCTATAGGATTTCGCCAAAGCCATCGCGGATTTCGATGAGGTCGCACATAGGAAACCTATGACAATCCGGACTTTTGGGTTCGCTGTTTTTGGGGTCAGCCGATGCCAGCGGTGGTAAAGATCAGGTTGCTGCCAAAGGGTAAGATCCAGACTGCCTAGCCGAAGAAGCACGCATATTCGTCTTTTCTCACAACACACAGAAACTCTTCCACCGTCGAGACGTCCGGAACAGGTTCATATCCGTGCCATTTCAAATTTGCCCGCTTCCAATAGATCTTCCACCTGTTATGTGTTCGCACATACGTAGCTTTGGCAAACGCCTGCTCCTGCTTGATTTCCGGCCTCTTCCATTGTGGGCGGATCTCGAATAACTCAATGCTTTGACCGGTGATCCGGAATCCAAAGTCGAGTTGGGACCGTATAGGTGGTGGGGGCCGAAGTTCCTCGACAAACGCACCAACAAGCTTTTCGATCCTCTTCCGCTCAATGTCGTTTAGCGCCATACTTTTGCCATATAACAATTAAATTATGCTGCACGCGCGTTTTTTTGTGACTGTCACACAGTAATGACTTATTAGGTTTTTACTGCCTGCAGGTCGACCGACCGGGCTGACGCTTAAAAGCAAGAGGTGCACCTTGTCTATGCCTGGCGAACTGGGACAACCCTCCGATTCCTGCGCCAGCACAATCAAAGATTTTGTTGCCGATGGCTCCCTGATCTCGTTGTGCCGTGGAACTAATTCCATATTCTCGGTCCTGGAATTGATTCCCAGCGCATGGAAATTATCTTCGCGTTTTCAAGGGATGAACTACAAGATCGCCCGTCTGTTATCTTAACATCCGCCATTGGCTCGAATGTGATCTCTCACCGGATAGTATTGCAAAAGGCAGCTTCACGTCCTTGTTTCAATCATCCCGGGTTTTCTTGGATACGATAGGCCAGGGTTTTTACCAACTTTCTCAAAGCCAGGATTTCCTTTATAGTGTTGAAATAGATTAATTTTTGATTCAGAGTGGGCTTATTCTTATGCTCTTCACTTCTTTTCAAAAACCATCCTTAGTGAAACAGGAAGTCCTCACTCTCTGCTTCTTTGTTATCTTGGCCGTCGGCATCCAAGGATGTTCTGATTCCGGAGATAAAGCCTCACCGACTCCCCAGGCAAAGCCGGCGCCTGCGACATCAGCAATTACGCCAAAAGATGCGCAGGCCCCACCATCAAGCACTGATGAGCAAGGAAATGGTTCTGTGCCGATCACAACACCGGAACCCTTCCGCCAACCAGCCCAGGAAGAATTGGATCACGCGAACTTTGCCATAGGAAAAGCTGAACAACTCCTTCGTCGAGCTCCTATGGGCAAGGGATCGGACCTGGCGTTATCCGCTTTGGAGCGGGACCTGGATTCGGCTCGAAACCTTCTTCGAACCGGTCAAACGCATTTCGATGAACAAAAATTCGAAATGGCCCAAACTCAGGCCCACCAAGCCACGGAAAAAGCCGAGGCCGTGTATAAGCACATTGAGCAGGCCATCAGCATGGTTAACGAGGAATCACGATAGCTTGACGGCTTTTAGGGTCAATCTGGTCTCTGGTGGTGATGTCCCATTATGGCTCCCAACAACCGAGATCTTCAGTTTCCCCGGAAGACTTTTGAAATTATCAGAACCACCGTTTCCATAGTATTATGGGCGGCGGTAGCTTGGGGAATCTTCATGCTTCCCCTCCTCATGGTCCTCGCATCACCATTCCTGAATTCTGCCCAATCCATCCCGTTATTCATACCCTCCCAGGTTTTTAACAGTCTTTCTCCAGATGGAACTCTGGACGACGCATCGGCATACGAGCGCCAGACCCGTGACAAGGAAATTGAATTCTCGCCATCCCAAGCACTTAAAACCGCCTCCGGTCACTTACCAAATCCCCTGCCCCTCACACCGCAGGGCACAATCTACCTTCTTGTGGATACATCCCGGCATCGGCTTTTCGTGAAAGAAGGTGATCGGATTCTGCATGAAGCCCTTGCCTCAACCGGAAGCGGGAACACCTTAGCGGATCCCAGGAACCCGGAACGAACGTGGACGTTCGAAACTCCCAAGGGGACGTTCAGCATTCAGAGCAAGTTAGAAAAACCGGTGTGGATTCGTCCCGATTGGGCCTTTATCGAACAAGGCGATCCCGTCCCTGAAAAGATGGCTGATCGATTACAGCCGGGAGTACTCGGAAAATATGCGTTGGGTTTTGGCAATGGATATTTCATTCATGGAGCCTTGTACTCAAACTTATTAGGCCAGGATGTCACCCACGGATGCATTCAACTGCATGCTGACGATCTTCAACTTGTGTTTGAAACAGTCCAATTGGGCACTCCGATCATCATTATTTAAATAATTCCGGGGCGCATGTGCTACCTCATGATGTTAATTCGTGGTAAATGGACCTTTACCCTCTCCTTTTATTGTAGTGTAGAGACTTTCTCTCGATGAAACTATCAGTAATAGGGATATGCGATCGGACGATACCCGGTATAATAACCCCCTGGATATCCCCGCCCCCAACCAAATCCGGAATATCCGCGGCCCCAGTACAGTGCCTCGTCCCATATAGTCAAATCTTTGATGCCAAAAAGGGGAACCTCTTTTGTATCTTCACCCACTTGGATGGTTTCACGGCCGATAATCTCACCGACAATGGATATGGCTCTGCTTTTTTCAAGCACCGCTGGATCCAAATGGATCCTTCCCCTTCGATAGCGCAATGAATCGTCCTTGCGTTTTTGTGCGCTGATTCGCCAGGGTAAAATCATCGTTCAGTGGAAGTTGGAGAACCTCTATTCTGGTCGCATCCTGCTTCCGATTGACCGAAAGCACTTCTCCTCCGACGACCATGAACTCTCCTTGATAATTATCAGGATTCTCTCGAATCTGCGTAAAATCCAGAGTGTGGTTGACTTGATTTTCCAAGCTCTCGGGGATCCCCTGATATTGGGAACATCCACCAAACACAAGCGAAACAAACAGTACAGATGAGATGGTTGGATTGTTCATGGCAGCGGTTTCTCCTTAGTGAATTTAATCCGAGAAAAGAGGTCGAAAAAATGAGGGCCAAACTTTCGTTTTATTATTAATTCAATCTGTATAGGGCTAAACGTAACTTATTCGCCCGGTTTTGAATCCTGCCAAAAACCCTTGAGGGAAGTGGTCAATTTTGCACTGGAAAGTTTGGGGGAAATTAGTCAGGAGTTTCCTAACTTTTAGGCATTCTCCAAAATGTTCTTGTGAATACAGTGGATTGGATGGTCGCCGAATAATCGGCCCGGTAAGGAAATGGAACAAAGGCATATGAAAAGTGAACTCCCGCCCATGCCCCTTTTTAAAGAATCCCCCCGGCCCCGACTAAATTCCTATCATCAATAGAACGCTTAACGGTCTTCCCCCTCCTGAACATTTCCCAGGGTTTTCTCCAGTTTGATACTCATGAGCCATGGGATACAGTAGAGACCTAACCTGTTTTACAAAGTTCACATATATTTGCTGCTTATCCAGGATGAGGAGGATACATGGGCAAAAAGAAAAATATGCGTTCATCACGGCAGGATGCGGATACGATGATAAGGCAATATATTGAAAAACAAGGCCCTGCTGAAGAGGCCATCAAAGAGGAAATTGCCGAGACAGGGACTCAGCATGCATCGGAGGGAGTCCTTATTCGAGGAAACAATCGGCAAGCACAGGCCGGACTTTCCGGTGGAGATCTTGACGCAACCAGGGACGCGGGGAGTTCCGGCGATGAAACCATAGGGGGTTCCAATCCTACTCCGGATCAAGATACCGTGGATGAGTTGGGGGAGGCGGCAGGTCTTATCTTTGAAGATTCTGAAGAACTTGAAGGAGAAAAAGTATACGACCGGGATACCCACCGATGGGAACTCGATCCTGCAACCTCTGAAGATTATGCGGAACGCATCAAAAGATATCGATAGGCTTCTTCAACATAGCCAGCAGAAAGATTCAATGCAAAAGAACTTTCAACAACCGTAATATAAGCGGGTTCGTATGAATGGGTGAGATTGACCATCCTCACCCATCCATATCAAAGCCGCAGGGAAAAATTTTACCTGTAAAAACATTCAATGCGCTTCGGATGTTCATCCAATTTTCCATCCTTCCAACACTCTTCAACTCCCACCATGCGCACTACATACCACCATGGGGGGAATGTCCTTCTACCTGATTCATGCGTTGATGCAAGATCTCTCTAAATTTTCCGTATTGGTCCTTCGATAACACACTCCTCAACTTCAGCAGGGAATCAATGCGCGCCATCATCATATCTTCTTTAATTGCTCCAATGGCCTTGACCTGCTCTGCAATCGCCTGACGGTCCGGCTCATCCTTTCCGAGCAGGGTCGCAAGATCGACTTCCGCCGTTCGAACATCAGCGGTTTTTTTGACGACCATTTTATCGTAATCAAGTCGAAGCCGGTGAAAAGCCTCCTTTTGTTCATCGGTCAGCTTTAATTCTTCTTCCATAGTGCTGGAAAAATGATGGTGATCCACATAATTTGAAGTTGCATGCGGAGATTTGGATTCGTGCGCATAGGATTCATGAGAAGGTTTTCCCTCGGTAGAACTTTTGCCACCATGCGAACAGGCGCTTAAGACAAAAACCATAGAAAGGAGAATAAGGAAACCACTTATTCCAGGATCATGACGAAATAGGTTTTTTATTCTAGGAATAAACGCCATAGTCGTCTCCTTTGGTTAAAGCGTTTGGCCATTTCTTTTTATTTGTTGTTTGTATCCATTATCAAAGAGCAGTCACCTACTCACACCTGGCAAGAACCCTGGTGCCTTGGCCAGTACCCTAAAATGAGACACGCCGGGACGGCGTATCCAACAGACTGAAAAAGTCCGGGGCAGCCTGTACTTTATCATCTCCATCCACCTTCCCACCCATCCCACAGAGACCTCCCACGAGTTACATTGTCCAAAGATTAGGTGGAACTTTTTGAAAGACTTGCTTCAAGCCATGGCTCTATCGGGAACGACCTCGAGCAACAGAGAAACTATAACAACTTTGTGCCCAGGGGAACAGGCTTGTCCGGTACACATAACGCCACCTCTCCGCCCTCAGTATGAAATCCCGTGACCAGGCATTCAGACATAACCGGACCGATTTGTTTGGTTGGAAAATTCACCACGGCGACAACCAGCTTTCCCACTAACTCTTCCGGTTTGTAAAGATCCGTGATCTGAGCGCTCGACTTCTTCATGCCGATGTCCCTGCCGAAATCAACCTGCAAAATGTACGCAGGCTTTTTGGCTTCCGGGAACAACGCCGCACTTTCAATGCGCCCGACGCGAAGCTCGACTTTTATGAAATCATCCCATGAAATGGTCTGCACTTCAGCCTCCTCAATTAACTCAAAACAGTTTTTCGCATAAGAGTAGCACCCTTCTTCGGAAGCCTGTTCTCAATTTTCCTCTCTACCTTTGCCTTACCTCCTGGAGGTACAATAAATAATAATTCTCCTATTCCTCTCACCTGGTTGGTCACTACCTATGATTTCCAAGCCAGAGGCGAGACCAGCTCCTCAAAAACATCGATTTTCACGACGGGAGCATTTTTCCCCAAAAAGTGAAAATGTTTTGCTTAAGATTGCAAGAGGTTACTTCGACTCACAGCAATGTAATTTAACCGTATCTTAAGGAGAATAACATGTCCAAAATCTGGCGTTTGGTTCTGTTACTAACATGTATTATGTTGGTGGGATGCAGTACCACTGGGAATTTGGGAATTGTGGCCAAAAGCTCAGCCGACCCAGCGTCGCTTTTGAAAAACAGCCAAGGCTATGAGGATTTAGGACCAGCTGAAGGGCAAGCTTGCCGTCATTTCATTTTGGCCATTATCCCATTTGGCCAATCGGACATGACGAAAGCGGTGGATAAAGCCTTAGCAGCTTCGGGGGGAGATGCCCTACTCAATGTCTCAGCAGAAAGCAGCCTGTACGGTTTCATTCCCATTTATAACGTCTATACGTTTACCTGTACCACGGTCAAAGGAACCGCCATCAAATTTAAATAGAGTACTGCGTTGACCTTGAATCTTAGATAAACAGAAACCGGACGGCTTCATTGTCGGATTGGCGATTGCTATTCCCTTAATCTCATCTGATTGTCCTACGGTTGAAGGTTTGCTAAATCATGAGACCGCGACTTTGCCCGTCTCTGTCACTTTGGCAGCCCTGTTTTCCGCTGCTTAACGATAAGATACAATCCACAGCATTTTGCCCTGGAGCAGGGAAGAAGAGGGTAAACCGCATGCTTCATAAGAATTGCTGGTTATATTCATTGAATATTCGCACTCTTCTCAATATTGTGGCGTGCACATAAAAGTTGGATATTCTCGACTTTCAGGGAAGTCCCGCCCTTTGAATACGGAACAATATGATCGAAATGAAGTTCATCAGTCGCTCCGCCGGATACGCAACGGCCTCTATCCCGTGCCCATACCTCCAACTTCACGCTTGTTGGAATAATTCGACTACGCTCTACAAGTCTGGTGGGCGTATCTTCGGCTAATGATTCATCTTCGATGCCTTCAATCGCGACCAACTTGAACTTAAACACATTTCTTTTTCCATCGTGCTCGATTCACGAATCCACAAGGTGAAAGTAGCCGTTATCTGACCAAATCCCCGCCTTAATTTTTTCGTATACGCGAACAATGTCAGGACCTTTCTCCCCCAACTTATAAGCTTGCGCAGCTTTGTGAAATTTCCCATTTTCCGTCAAAGAGTTATTTTGCCTATGCTCTTGTTGGTCCAGGATTTTGGGGTCGACACCGCGGTTTTTCTTTGGTTCATCATGCCCTTCATAGACCAGTAAAGCGCCATCCTCCAACACTACATCCCTATACGGAGCATTGGCGCGAACCGACATGAGAATTACTGAGTGCCTTCCCTTTAATCGAAAATTCATCCCTTTTTGTAGACTCGTACCTTCCTTATGGCACATCTCGATATAAGAGATGATTTTTCCCCTCATACTTTTTCCATCTTACCCATAACTGAGTCCACGCCTGAGAAATCGGTCGAAAGCCGACCGATTCCCGGTCGGCATTCGGCCACCGCGGGCGCGAACATTTGTCCTTTAAACAGCGAAGTGAGCGCTGGCTTCTTGCATCTGACACCTGGCTTTCTCACCACCTTCGGATGTGATGGGACAGGTGCCGTTTTGGATAAGCACAACTTCAAAACCTTCCCGGCGTGCGTCCAGCACCGTCGCCAGGACGCATACGTCCTCAGCAAGCCCGGCGACCCACAATCGGCGGATGCCATCTTTATTAAGCTGAACAGCCAGGCCGGTCTGGTCGAACGCGGAATTCTGATCCTGATCAAACCGGACACCTTTCGTCACAAGAATGGTTGAGTCGGGCAACGCCAGATCCGGATGAAATCTGGCGCCATCGCTGCCCTGAATGCAATGAGGCGGCCATGGGCCGCCCTGTACCTTGAAACTTATGTGGCCGATCGGGTGCCAATCCCGTGAGGCATAAACCGGCACGCCCTTGGCCTTTGCGGCTACAATCCACCGGTTGATGACGGGCACAATCCTATGACCGCCCTTAACGGCAAGCGCCCCGCCGGGACAAAAGTCTTTTTGCACATCGACGATGAGTAGGGCATCGCCGGATTTTAGGGAATGGCTGATTTCTGTCATTTGGTAAAGCTGTCGGATTAGATGGAACCTTTTCGGTTATTGGTAAGGTCTTTGATGATTTGCTGCTGAAGGTGGGCCAGTTTTCTACTCACTTCGACCGGATAAGGGGAATCGGCAGGGGTAATGGCCCGCACTCGTTCGGGCAAACGGGAAATTTGTTCCTGCGCATATTGTCGTGCTGTGGTAAGGTCGACCCTTCGCTCGGGAAGTCGCTTGCCGTTTCGCATCATCGGAACCAAAAGAGGTCGTCCAACCGTAACTTCATCGGCACAGGCGATCACATCACGCACGTCCTGTCCCTCCTCCACAATACGGAACACCTGCTTGCGACCGGGAAGGATCGGTTTGCCTATCGAAAGTTTAAGTCGGCCCTTTCCGGCATATTCGGAAAGCTTGTAGGCAATATCCAGATCCGGCGCATCGCTCGAAACCCCCATACTGGTACCCACGCCAAAGCCATTGATCGGCGCCCTCGTTGACACCAATGCCGCAATCGCATCTTCGTCAAGACCGCCACTGGCAAAGATCTCGACATTTCGCAAGCCCGCATCATCCAGCAGCCGGCGTGCCTTTCGGGAAAGATTCAGCAAATCACCGGAATCAAGACGCACCGCCTTGACCTTAAAGTCAGGACCCAGGGCTCTCGCTAGATCGATCACCTTCCGGACGCCCGCCAACGTATCGTAGGTGTCAACAAGCAACACGGTCTCAGGATACAGTTGAGTAAATACCCGAAACGCTGTTGCTTCGTTTTCATGCGACTGAACATAGCTATGCGCCATGGTTCCGGCGACCGGCACACCATACAGTTTGCCCGCGAGGACATTCGAGGTCGCGGCAACCCCACCAATCCAGAAGGCACGGGCCGCCTTGAGCGCGGCGTCGATTCCATGCATCCGGCGTGGACCGAAATCGATCACAGGGCGTCCTTCCGCCGCAGCCACGACACGCTGCGCCTTGGAAGCCAGCACAGTCTGGACATGAATCTGGTTCATGATGAAGGTTTCCACAATCTGTGCCTGCGGCAACGGCGCCACAATCTCGAGGATCGGTTCGTTGGCGAAAACAGGAGTCCCTTCGGGAACGGCAAACACCTCTCCCGTAAAACGAAAATCACGAAGCCAGTTGAGGAAACTGCCGGAAAACTGCCTTAACGAGTCCAGATAGGCCAGATCTTCTTCGCTGAAACGAATCGTTTCCAGATAATCGAGGACGGTATCCACTCCACATGCCAATAGAAAATTCCGCCGGACGGGTAGACGCCGAACGAAGAGGGTAAAGACGGCGTCAGCCATCATGCCCTCCTCGTAATAGGCATGCAGCATCGTCAGTTCGTACAAATCGGTGAAGAGCGCAAGGCCATTGCCTCTTTCATCCTGCATAGAAGGCGTCGTTGAAAGACCCGGTAATGTTGGAAAGGTGAAATGTTCGAGGTGTTTCCCCCTACCGGCAAGAGAATCACGTGGGGTTCCCATCGTTCCAGATGACTTCCCAGCGGAGGAGGAGGAAAGTTCTCCGAGGATGCGTTCAAAACGCTGTTGACTCTCCTCGTCGAACAACACGAACCGGATGTGGGTGACGGAGGACAATCGTGGCACTTCCTCCAAGACCGTCTTCAGAGCAACTCGTGCCGCCTCCCTAATTGGATAGCCAAAGATGCCGGTAGAGATAGCCGGGAAGGCCATTGACTGAATGCCCCACTGTTCAGCCAGGCGGAGGGCATTTGCGTAGCAGTTGGCAAGAAGCGCTTCAGCCGGCTCGTCTCGACCGTAGACCGGGCCGAGGCAGTGGATGACGTAACGGTTGGGAAGATGATGTGCTCCGGTGAGCACCGCTTGACCGGGACGGATAGGAGCCAGCGCCCGACCTTCTTTTTCCAACCCTGGTCCTGCAGCGCGATGAATGGCTCCGGCAACCCCGCCCCCACTGCGCAACTCGGCGTTGGCCGCGTTAACGATCGCATCCATGTCGGGTTGACTTGCGATATTTCCCCGCACACATTCGATCGTAATGCCGTTGATCTTTTGTTTCAGAATGAGACTGTAACTCCGCTCTTTCAGGGTTATCCGCCTTGGAGTAGTTCTGAATTCCTTATCCTAACTGAGACCTGGCTTCACTGCAGCTCCCTCCTTACTTGTGGGAATAGCGGGACCCCCTACCTTACCCTACCAATGAAGGTCGCCAGACACACACCTAAATCAGGCACCAACAAAATGGCGGGTGACTGAATGCATTTATTAGATCTCTAAATATTGTTCCTTCTCTCGTGAATCGGGCATTTGTTCGACAGAAATGATCCCAACACCATTTTCTAATACGATAGGATTATCTACCTCGATTCCAATGACCCATAAGGTATTTATGACCGGAATATTTTCTGAGTCTAGGAATCTGTTTAAATTACGTTCTGCGACCAAGGATTCACATTCGTTGGCCGCCCATAAAAACCACATTGCCAAGTTCTTTATTTCAAATGTGGCGGCACCGCTCCCCCGTGAAATTAGTTGTCCCTACAACGCTTGCACTCTAGGATCTTTTTCAAGAACTTTCAGTACTATTGCCCCAGGCCCCTCATTTTCAAGCAATCTTGAATAATGCAAATAAAGCCTAGTCCGAATGTCGTGAAAAGCTACATTACCCATGTCAGGTTTGGGGATATTCAATCGACCTATATTCATAATTTTCCTTCCAACAGAGTCCCCAGTTGAGTAGTGGGCCAAAGGCCAATGGGAACCAACTAAATTCCGAACTCGCAACCAGTGGACCTGGCACTTAAAAGCGGACTGCATTCCGATGTCATTTTGTCCTAACACCTTCGAACAGTTTTCCAGGGCCTGCCACTCCTTTCATGAACATTTTTGTACAATTCGCGGCCCGATGGCGGGTAAACGTCCACATTCAGTTCCAGGTTCACTCAGTGGAGACCATCCACGGGGAAAGGGATTTGTCCATGCCAAATAAGAGGTTAATTATGCCTGAAGTACATCAGCAAGCGCGCGAAGTAGGCGTGCCCCATCACCACGCCAGGCACTGCCGTGCATGCAGGCCAGTGTAGTCGGGCTTGACGAAGCCAGCTTCTCAAGAAGCACCCCTGCGTTTTTGGTGTGTGAGAAATAATCCATTTGGTGGCGGAACGCCTCGCTTGGCCCAAGAATGTCCGACTCCGTTATAGTAGGATGGTCAGCTCCTCCCTGCGTGAACAGATCGCCGCAGAACAACGTGGAGGTTTCCTCTTCCATCAGTAAGCCGCACTCCCAGGCATGAGGGAGATGCGGCGTGTCGAACCAACGCACGGAGTGTTTGCCCAGAGTGAGCCGCTCTCCATCCGTTAGTGGGCGAGGCGCGAGATCGGCAAGATCATTGATCGAAACCATGGCCGCTACCGTCCCGCACAACGGCACAGCCTGGGGAGCAGCGGCCAGCCATTCGTTGAGTGACCCGCATTCGTCGGCCTCTACATGAGACAACGAAATATATCGAAGCTTCTTAACCGGCAACACGCTCGCCACCGCTTCACGCACGAATGGGAACATTTTTCTTGGGCCGGTGTGGAAGATCAGTGGTTCATCATCCACAATGAGGTATTGGTTAAACGAGAACCCGCCCGCACCTTCGATCACCACCGGTGTGTTAATGCGGTAAATCCCGTCAGCAATCTCATGCACGTTCGTTCCTGTTTGCTTATTCGTCATGGTCATGAGACTCTCCTGGTTACGGATTGAGAACCCCCCTTTAGGATACGAGATATCTACCTGGTTCCTTATAAAATATTCGAGCCTCACAAATTGTGATTTTTGTTTAACTGACTGAGGATGTCAAATTGTCATAGGGCTCATAGGGTTGAGCTCTAAATTGTCTGGACCGATTTGGTCTCCTCAATCTTAAATTAATGCGACGGTCCCGGCTTCTTTGGTATCTTATCCCTGTCTCGGAACAATCCGTCCTCAGGCCTGCAGGGCCATTAAAAAGGATAACCAGGAAGCGAGTTTCCCTCACCCATTTTTAACCAGGAAACTTCTATTTGCAGGTGAATGAAGGGAGTGGCCAACCATGTCTGATTTTGAAAAGCTCGGAGTGTTTTATTTAGGGAGGCCATACGACCTCGCCACCAAATCAGCAAAACCCGGCCTCCTCCTTTATGACTCGAAAGATCTGGTCACCCATGCGGTCTGTGTCGGCATGACGGGTAGCGGCAAGACCGGCTTGTGTATTGGCCTGTTGGAAGAAGCCGCCATCGACAATATCCCGGCCATCATTATTGACCCCAAAGGCGATATCGCCAACCTCTTACTGACCTTTCCCGATTTGCATGGGAGCGATTTTCTTCCCTGGATCAATCACGATGACGCAAAGAAAAAGGCCCTCACGCCGGAAGCTTTTGCGGACAAGGAAGCAGCCAAATGGAAAGCGGGTTTGGAATCCTGGGGACAGGATGGAGCCAGAATCGCGAAACTCCGGGAAGCAGCGGACTTTCTGGTTTATACCCCAGGCAGCACGGCAGGACTTCCTGTATCCATTCTCCAATCGTTTGCCGTGCCCTCATCCAACATTCTTGAAGACGCAGAACTTTTAGGGGACCGGGTGGGCACCACGGCGACCAGCTTACTCAATCTGGTTGGTCTGGATGCCGACCCCCTGCAAAGCCCCGAACATATCCTGCTTGCCAATGTCCTGAAAACCTCCTGGGAAGCCGGACAGGACCTCACGCTTTCCTCGCTCATCCAACAAATTCAAACCCCGCCGTTTTCAAAGTTGGGCGTGATGGATTTGGAATCGGTTTTTTCCTCGAAGGATCGCTTCGCATTAGCCATGCGTTTTAATAATTTATTGGGAGCGCCAGGGTTCTCCGCATGGCTGGAGGGGCAACCGATGGATATTGATCAGATTTTGCATTCCCCAACCGGCAAGCCCCGCATCGCCATTTTTTCCATCGCGCACCTGAATGATACCGAGCGCATGTTTTTTGTCAGTCTCCTCCTCACTCAAATGGTCAGTTGGATGCGAAACCAATCAGGCACCACCAGTCTGCGCGCACTCCTCTATATGGATGAAGTCTTTGGCTTCTTTCCTCCTATCAAAAACCCGCCATCCAAAGCCCCGATGCTCACCATGCTAAAACAAGCTCGAGCCTTTGGCCTGGGCGTCGTGCTCGCGACTCAAAACCCGGTTGACCTGGATTACAAAGGGTTGGGGAATACGGGAACGTGGTTTATCGGACGACTCCAGACCGAACGGGACATGGCCCGCGTATTGGATGGATTGGAAGGCGCGGCGGCCAACAGTCAAGGACACTTCAACCGTCAGAAGATGGAGCAGATTATCTCCGGCCTCGGGAACCGGGTGTTTCTTCTGAACAACGTCCATGACGACGGGCCGGAAATTTTTGAGACCCGTTGGGCATTGTCCTATCTTCGAGGGCCGTTAACCCGGACGCAAATCAAAACCCTGATGGATCCGGTAAAAGCTTCACTTTCCAATCCTGCAGCTTCACCCGCATCCACCAAAATCCTAGCTGCCGCTTCTCAATCTCATACCGGAACACCTCCTCAAGGGAACGCCACGCATCCACCGGTTCTTCCTCCGGACATCCGCCAATATTTCATACCCATTCGGGGAGCCAGGTCCGCAGACGTTTCACTCATGTATTACCCACGACTGTATGGTGCCGCATCGGTCCATTACCAGGATGCCAAAACGAAATTGGATGAAGTCCGTGAGGTCCAAGCCCTTGTAGAGATAACCACAGGCCCGGTACCGGTCCATTGGGATCAAGCAGACGCTCTCGATATTCCACCTGCCGATTTGAATACCCATTCTGCTGACAGAGCACAGTTCGGGGAGCTGCCAGGCGCCGCCACCCAGGCAAAATCCTATAAGGAATGGGAAAAGGATTTTGAGGATTGGATCTACCGGACGCAGACCTTGGACATATACAGAAATGCCTCCTTAGGGATGACTTCCGACCCGCATGAATCGGAACGTGATTTCCGCCTTCGATTACAACAGCTCGTCCGCGAACGTCGGGATGAGGAGACCGACGCACTCCGAAAAAAATATGCCGGAAAAATGACGACACTCGAAGACCGGATCCGGCGGGCCGAACAGGCCGTCGAACGGGAATCCGAGCAAGCCAAACAACAAAAACTTCAAACGGTTATTTCCATCGGCGCGACTCTCTTATCGGTATTCATGGGCCGTAAGACCGTCAGCCGGTCTTCGATGGGCCAGGCCACGACCGCCGTTCGAGGCATGAGCCGAACCATGAAAGAAGGCAAGGATGTGGACCGTGCCGAGGAAAACGTGGACGCCCTTCAACAACAATTGGCTGCGTTAGAGGCGGAGTTACAAGAAGAAATTCAATCACTAACCGCACAGTGGGATGTCGAAACCATTCCCCTGGAGACTCTCAATGTGCGCCCCAAAAAGTCGAATATTTCGACAAAGTTGGTGTGTTTGGCATGGATCCCCTATTGGACAGGAACCAACGGCCAACAGACTCCAGCGTGGCTTTGATCCCCTAGAGTTTCCAGCCAACGATTTGGCCATTCTGGTTTCTTTTAGAGCGCCATATCCCGTATCTTATCACCTACGGCTGATGCGGCATCATCAATGAGCGACTGCAGTGGGAGCCATTGACCCACCGCTCACTGATCTTTTACCCGTGTGTCCATGCATTTGATTGTTCATCAGGAGGTCTTGCCATGGAATTAATTCAACAACTCGTCAATAATCTGGGTGTTAATGAAGGCCAAGCCAAAGGGGGCGCCGGTCTCTTATTCAATCTGGCCAAAAACAAATTAGGCGCAGGCGAATTCCAACGACTGGCGGACAAGGTCCCAGCTGTCAAGGACCTCTTGGGAGCAGCACCCGCTTCCTCCACAACAGCCTCTGCCGGTGGCAGCATGATGGGAGCGTTAGGAGGCCTCGCCTCTTCACTCGGAGCGGGGGGATTAGGCGAGAAGATGGGGGGATTGGAAAATCTTGCTAATTTGGCAAGTGGATTTTCGCAACTGGGATTAAGCCCCGACATGATTGGAAAATTTCTCCCGATCGTCCTTTCCTTCGTCCAAAATCAAGGCGGGGATTCCATGAAGGGTCTACTGGAAAAAGTCTTAAAGCCTGCGGCTTCGACTACCTGATGATTGTTCCAAGGAATATGAACCCTTTGCACAAGGATGCCATGATGTACTTTCACACTTCTTCAGGAGGTTCTTGGAGACTCTTTCCTTACCTGACATGGTTAATCATGCTCTTGGGTCTGAGCACTTTTGGTTGTCAGAGTATCTATTATGATGCGATGGAAAAAATCGGGTACCACAAACGCGACCTGATGGTCAGTGATGTGGAAAAAGCTCGGGATGCCCAACAGGAAGCCAAAGAACAATTCAAATCCGCACTTGACCGGTTTACCAAAACCCTCAACATTGAGGGGGGTGAATTACAGGATAAATACGACGTCCTGAATGCGGAATACGAACAGAGCGAGGCCAAAGCCCAAGCGGTTCGGGATCGCATCGCGTCGGTGGAAGATGTCTCTGAGGCCTTATTCGATGAATGGGAGGCTGAACTGAAAGAATATTCCAGCGCCGCCTTGCGCAAAAACAGCCAAAAGCAACTTACGCAAACACGCACCCAATATGCTCAATTGATCAAAGCCATGAAACGGGCGGAAACAAAAATGGATCCGGTCTTGGCCAAATTCAAAGACCAAGTCCTCTTTCTGAAACACAATCTGAATGCCCAAGCCATCGCGTCGTTGAAAAGTGAGTTGGTATCGGTGGAAGGCAACATCGCCTCTCTCATCAAAGAAATGGAAGCGTCTATTCAAGAAGCCGATTCCTTTATTGCCTCAATGGAGAAAGAAAAGGCCTAACAATTTAGGCCCCTGTCCGTTTCAACGTGTCACTCGACCTGCCGGCAATTGGCAGGAGAGTGACACATATCGTCGTTCATCCTGACTCACAAGGAGGGTCCTCATTGGGCATCATATCCTGGATCGTGTTCGGCCTCATTGCAGGGATCCTGGCAAAGGTCATTATGCCGGGAAAGGACCCTGGCGGAATGATTATCACCATCTTGATCGGGATATCCGGCGCCATGGTGGGCGGAATGATCAGCACGTATTTTGGCTATGGCGATGTCACCGGTTTTAATTGGCCCAGTTTCGGCATTGCCGTTGGCGGAGCCTTCCTCCTTCTTCTTGTCTATCGCCTAATCAAAGGAGGGTAATCATTCCCCTACCACCAATCATCAACTTCCGTTCCCCACTCTGTGTCCCTAGCCTTTCCCTTTCCCGATAGTTTCAATCCGGCTCTGATTGTAACCGCTGTCATTGAGAAAAGGTTCCCCGTTTCCCTCGAATTAAAAAACCCCCAATTAGGTATCCCCAAAGGGTCTGTTGAAAAAAGCCGCCAGCGGCGTTCTCGCCATTTTTCCGTGCTCACGTACTCAGCGTACGCTCCGCGCGTAAAAACGGCTGTGGCCTTGCTGGACGGACTTTTTTGAACCGACCCGGAGCCTTTGATGAGTAATCTAATCCTGGGCAAATTTGTCCTTGTTAATCTTAATTATTCAACACTCCCCCAAAATAAATGCCATTCCTTTATTTAAGGCATGAAGTTGACTAAACTCTTAGGTAATAGCCGCTATCCGGCATAGGAGCCTGGACGGATAATACAGAACATAAGGCTCTTCGCCCTTTTCTAGGGTTCGCTAATCTGTATGATCTGTCTTATCTCCAACAACGAAAAAGGTCTCGTCGCGTTCCGGCAATAGGATTCTTTCTCTTCCATGTCCTCCGATACCCCCAAACAAGATACGCTTCCTTCGGCAACACCACCACGATCGAGGAAAGCCTTAAAATGGTTCGTCTGGTTAGGCCTGGGCATACTGGCCCTGTTTTTCTGTGCAGGTCTGTTACTGACTTATTGGTTTCCTTCGGACATGGTACGACAGGAGTTGGAAATTCGGCTCTCCGAGCTTGTTCAAGGAACGGTCCGAATTCAATCTCTTTCGTTTAATCTGCTGACCGGCCTTCAAGTCAATCAATTAGAATTGACCAAACCGGGCCAAACCCCGCTCACACTCGAACACCTGACACTGGATTACAGCCTTTTCGGATTGCTGCAGGGCACCTTCACCATCAACGAAATTTCCATCGATCAGGCTGACATATCACTCAATCTGCCTGAACTCACAAAGGCCGCACCGGAACCACCTCCCCCACCCTCTTCTGAACCGGCAGCGCTTCCCACTCTTCCCGTCTCGATTGATCTGGAAACCCTTAAAATTATCGAGAGCAATATTCAGCTCGTAGTATCGCCCGACCTCACAGTGAACCTGACCCATCTGAATCTCCATAGTTCGGGAGGTGTATCATCGGATGATGCACATCTCAACGGCACGCTGAAGGTTCAGCAAGTCGCGGTGGCGCTTCAAGGGAAACACATTCAACTCCCCCTGGTCGTGAAATTTGACACCGCGATTCATCTTCCGACTCAACATCTTGATCTAAAACAGCTCACCATTGAATTGGATCCGGCCCTTCACCTCACACTCTCCGGAACCATCAACGAATTCTTCACCCACAAAACTGTAAATTTTTCTCTTGCCGATACGAATCTTGACCTCGGAAAAATTATGGATCTCGCCAAAGATTTTGTACCGCAGGAATTTGCCACGGCTTCAGTTGGGGGAAATCTGTCTCCCTCATTCACCCTCACCGGCTCACTTCCCGACTCCGGATTTGAGGGGACCATCCACGCGGGATTAGACGGGAAAAATGTGGAATTGCATCTGCCAGGCCACGCCCTGACCGTGGGCCCCACAGATCTGGCATTCACCGCCAAGAATCTTCAGATCAAGGAGAATCTCCCCTTGATGGGAAACGTCTCGGCCAAACTTTCCATGCATGATCTAACGTTTCAAGCCTATGGAATACAAAACTTTGGTTTAAGTCTCCAGAGCGACTACCAGGCCTCAGGCCCATTTTCGGGAAACCTGCAGATCTCCGGGACCACGGCATTACCCGGCGACCTACTTGGCACACCGCTCACTCTTCCTTTTGCCGTGACCCTTGATACCAGTGGCAATCATCACACCCGTCACATTGAGGTGAAGCATCTGAATGCAGACCTCAAACCTTATGCGACCTTACAGATGAACGGCGTATTACAACCTCATCCTGCCCCGAAGGAAGGTATGGATGCCTCACTGAAACTACGTCTGTCACCAAAAATTAACGCCTTACTCTCCCTTATCCCCAAGGACCGTCTTCAAGGACTCGTTTTCCAGAAAGGGTCCGAACCGGATACCTTTGTGCTGCATGCCACAGGAGCACTTCATCCGGATTTCCGTCCCGAATGGGCAAAAGCGACGGCGGCTCTCAAGCTGTCCTCTCTTCAAGCTCACGTGAAACCCTTCGGCGCAGAAGGCACCATGCACCAACTCACCTTCCTGCTTTCTTCCGGCTATCAGGCAACCAATGGTGCGATTCAGGGAACGGTCGGATTTTCGTCAGATTTCTCTGACCTCCATGCGGCTGACATGGTGACAATCGGGACCAGCCATGTGGTCCTAAAATCTAATTTCCAAGGCCATCTCTCGCCGACCTATCAACCCACCAGCCTTCGCTCGGAAGACAAACTCCAGGTCACGCTCGGCAACCTGACCTACCAGGATGCCTCCCTGACGGCCACCCTTCCTTCAATCAGACTGTCATTAAAAAGCAAGGAAGATGTGTTCAAACAGGATTATTTACTGGAGAGCCTGCGACTGACCAGCGAAGAAATATTAGATTTGGTCATGAAAGCCCGGTATCAGCAGGAGAGCCAACAATTTGATGTGGATCTGCAGCTACCCCTCCTCCATGTCGGCAACCTTCTCCCGCATCTGTCGGGACCGCTCATGAAGGGATTGGATGAAATCAATCCAAAAGGACGGGTCAGTCTGACTCTGCGGACAGCGGGTAGGGTTCCCAAGGAAGATGATCTCAAGAAATTGACCCTTCCGTTGGGAATCAATGGAAAACTGACGATGCGGGATCTTGAGGGAGCCGTCTCGGGATATCGGGTTCAGGGAGGCAACGGCAGCATGACCATGGCCTATTCGCCACGAGCCACACCTCAAACCCAACTCACAACGGATCTCACACTCAATCGGATTCATCTGCCGGATACCCTCCCGTTCAGGGAATTAGCCAACACATCCCTACACGTGAACATGTCGTCTCCGGATCTCAATGAAGTCCAGATTGACCCGATCCATGTGACATCAACGGGAGTCGACCTATCCATAAAGAGCACGGTGGTCGGCTTGCGGGAGCTGTTGTCCTCCACCTCGCCTCGTGGCACCCAATTGGCAAAACTCTTTGCCCAACTGCACACCCGCCTGGCTCTGGATGTGGAAACTTTTCAAGAAGCACTCCAACCATTGGGGATACAGGGAAACGGCAAGGCCCTGGTCACCCTTTCCATGCTGAAAAAAGAACAAGGAAGTCTGGACGCCTCTGTGGAGATCGGGTCTGAAACACTCTCCCTGACTCGGGATGGCACGGAACTCCATGACATGAACGGAGGAATACAGCTCAGAAAATCACTAGCCTGGAAACCGGATGGACTCCCGTCTCCGCCGAAAAAGCCATTTCAACCGTCCGACCGCATTGCCCAGCTCAAATCGTTTTCCCGGAAAGGGCAGACCCTCACCATTGATCGTCTTCAGCTCGGGCCACTCACAGTCGAAAACCTTTCGACGAATTTGGCGTTTGAGCAACAGTCCCTGAAAATGCAAAATCTCGCTATGAACCTGTTGGGTGGAGGGATTGGGGGAAATGTCATCATTGCCGCCGAACATCCCTTGCGTCTATCGGCGGAGTTTGAAATAGCGAATCTCGATGCCAACCGCCTCATTCAGACAGAATCCAAAATCATCGGGGATAGCAACATCGCCGCCACCATTGGACTCACGACCATATTGCAGGAAACCACGGGAGCCGTGGATTTGAGCCGTTTAGAATGCAACCTGCACATTACGCACATCGGAAACGAAGCGTTGGATCGCCTCCTCGTGTTCCTGGACCCGGAAGGAAGCAAACCGACGATCTCCCATGTTCGTGCGCAACTGAAATTCGCGAATCCCTCGCGGGTCATGGTGGAAATAGCCAGAGGCCAATTGAATCTGACAATACATTTCCAAGGCAACCTGATCCCCACCTTTAGACTGGAGCGCATCCCGATCGCGAAAATGAAAAACATCGAAAAACTCACTGCCGCCATTCCCAACTGGGAAGACCTGGCCAAGGTGCTGGAATTAATCGGAGCCGAAACCTACTCGTTCACCCCCGAAGGAGAAATCGTCCTTCAGTAAGTGACAATCCTTTTAGCTATTGTCAGGCTGAGCTGAAGACGAAGCATCTCGCTAGGCCATGGGCCGGTGGAGCTGGGCTCAGATCCTTCGCTTTACTCAGGATGACAAAGCCGAGGGACCGGATAATGATCGACCCACAGTATCGTTGTCATGCTGAGCTGCAGGCGAAGCATCTCGCTAAGCCATGACTCAGTTGAGCTGGACACAGATCCTTTGTCCGACTCAGGATGAAAAAGCGGAGGGGCCAAACCAGCAGATGAAACAATACTGTGTGTATATCATGACAAACCAATCCGGCACTTTATATACCGGGGTCACCAATGCTCTCACTCGTCGAATCTATGAACAACAGGCAGGGAGAAGCCGGACATTTCACAACGAGATACCGCATCACACGATTATTGTACTTCGAAGAAACTCGGGATATTCATGCGGCACTCAATCGGGAGAAACAGCTCAAAGGCTGGACGCGCGCAAAGAAGCTGGAATTGATTAATACAAACAACCCAAAATGGGTGGATCTTTCTGCAGATTGGGATATGTCATAGATTGTCATGCTGAGCAGCGCGAAGCATGTGGCTAAGCGGTGGCGTGGTTGGGCTGGGCTCAGATTCTTCGCTTCGCTCGGAATGACAAGATTGAGGGAGGGAAGGACGATCAACGCCCATTTCACCCTTATGTATTTTTAGTTGTCATGCTGAGCTGAAGGCGAAGCATCTCGCTAAGCCAGCCAAGGCCCGCGTGAGCTGGGCTCAGATCCTTCGCTTTACTCAGGATGACATGAATCTGGCTCAGGATGACCATTTGGAAATTTTTCTTCAGCGGCTTTCTGGAATTTGATAAGATAAATCAGACCTTACCCTCTCAAGGAGCTGATTAGTTATGTCCCACCCCCCATTATCGCCTCAGAGCACGGCACACACGTTTTTTTTCCATCCTAAGTCCCTGGTCATGATGACCCTCCTTCTGACCACCCTCACAGCGTGCGGTGGTCCTTTAGTCGGAGTGACCGTGGTTGATGAACGCACAGCCCTGGAAAACCAGGTGCTTGGGACGTATCAAGAACTCAATCAGCAGGTCATGCTGGTGGCGTCCGTTCGCTATATCGATCCGAAGGGAAAATTGAAACAGACCCAGGAACTTCCTCCTGGGAAGAAAGACGTCGTGCGTGCCCTCCAACGAGTGTCTTTCAACAAAGATGATCTCAATCGGTATAAATCATTGGGAATTATCGGAGAAAATAATGAAGGTGGTGTCACCCTCCTGGAGCCGGAAAAAATCCAACCGGACGATCGCGCATTTGTTGAAAATTTGATTAAGGAGGAGAATGAGGATCGGCTCGCAATTATGAGCCGGATTGTTGAAACCAACGAGACTCTGACACCTTCAGAATTACCACGAGTCCACAAAATGTTTGCCGCACTCAATCGGGATAAAGCCCTCAAGGGAGAACGAATCCAATTGGACAATGGGACATGGACTCAAAAAGACGCCACACCCTAACTCAAGACCCGACGTTGCGAGGTGGTCACCTTTCTCACGCTTCCCAAGAGGCCCGAAAGAAGCCATCAGGAAGAAATGAGAAAAGATCGTTTCAGGTTCACGGAGCCCTATTCGGCTTGATAGCCTTCACCGGTCTGATGGGATTGCTGGGCTCCTCCCCACCCGCTCTGGCTGCGACACCTGAACGCCTGACCACTCACCCGGCCCTGGATTATCAACCGTCTGTCTCTGTGGATGGACAGACGCTTGCATTCGTTTCTACTCGTTCAGGAAATTCGGATATCTGGGTCCAAACCCTCAAGAGTTCCGCCCTCACACTTCCCCGACAAATGACTACTCACCCGGCCAGTGATCAGGAACCGGCCTTGAACCGGGATGGTACCCGTCTCTTGTATGTGTCGCATAAGTCCGATCCCCGTGGGGATGTGTACCTCCTGGATCTGATTACCCGTGAGGAACAACGCCTGACGGACTTATCCAGCGGCGATGGGTCCCCTCAGTGGGATCAAGAAGAACAAGGATTTTTTTATCTCAAAAGCGATCCACTCCAAAACACCTCCGCCATCTACCGGAAATCTTTTGCCAACCAGTCGGAAGAATTGGTCGTGCCCCAAGCCTCCAGCTTTTCCGTGAATGGTCAGGGACAGCTTCTGTATTCCAATGGTGCTTTTCTGACCTTATTGAATCTTCACGACAACAGCTCCACCTCATTCGACCAGGACAGCCATGCCCTGGATCTCTGGCCTGCCTTGGACCACAACCCCGTTGATCCCACCATGAATCGTCACCTGGTGTTTACCCGATATGACCGGGATACCAACGATGACGGGCTGGTTGATACCGATGATGAATCGTCCATTTGGATGAGACTCTGGGACCCGCAGCAGGCGGAACTCCAAAGACTCTATCGGATCACTCCGGCGCACACATTTCATCTTTACCCTGCCGTGTCCGGGGATTTCCTCTACTACTCCGACCTGAAAGCCGGAGATATTTTCCGGATGGACATACCGACGTTTCTCAGGGATTACGTTGACCTCGATCGCGCCAAATCGCTGGCCGCCTCATATCAGGATCACGGGCAACTGGATCTCGCGCTCCTGGTTCTGGGAAATATTTCTCACAATCTGTTAGCACAACAGCCTCCTGACGCACGGGCGGAATTTGATTTTTCACTCGCCGAAGCACAGACACAGGAAGGAAATTTTCCTGCAGCCCGCGAATCCTTGGAGCCCTACACCCGCCAACCGGGACGGACCGGTGCGTTGGCCCGGATATATACCATCGTCTTGCGGGTCCAGGAGCAGGCTCAAGGCATCAGCTCCGCGGCCAGACGCCGGTTAGTCACCACCGGCGTGAACGATTTACTGACCATCGGGCAGGAGCACCGGGACATGGATGAGGTATACGGTCAAGCCCTCATTGAAGCCGGACGGCTCTACCTCTTTGCGGACGATCCCCTGACCGCCTTGGAGTACCTCGTCAAAGTCGAAGATCTGCACAATAAAGAGATTCGAGCCAAGGGTCTCTTCACCAGAGGGGAAGCCTACCGGATTCTAGGAGACGCTCCCAATGTGATCCGCGTGTTCGTGGATGTCATTCAATTATTTGGCGAGCGTTCCTCCTGGGGCAAACGTGCTATCCAAAAAGTCGTGACTCTCTCTCAACAGGGTGAAACGGCACGTGAGCGCCTAACGGCCTTGAACAGGATCATCCCCCAGTATCCTGATCTTCCTGTCCTGATCGCCACCACCCGCTTAACCATCGCCGATCTTTATCACGAACAGGGAGAACAACTGTCCGCTCTGGAAACTCTGGATTTCGTCATCCCGGTTCCCGACCTTCCCAACGAACTCGTCATCCAGGCCTATCGTAAAAAGGCCGCCATCCTTTCAGAATCGGAACGGTACCAGGAAGCGGCGGATACCTATGCCGCCTTGAGTCAGTTTCCCGGAGAAAATCAGACTGAACTCGAGGGAACCAAAAGCCTTCTCATTTTACAATTGGTGAAAAAAGCCCTGAAGGACCGGAAGATCGGGGAAACCCGCATCGCCGCCAAATCGCTGAAACAGCTCATCGAGCAATATCCGGAATCCGTGGAAGCCCATCGGGCGTATATTGAAACCAAAGTCATGCTCAAAGACACGGCGGAGGTCCAGGACTGGTATACCAGCTTAGTCAAGACCCATCCTGATCACGCGGTCTATCAGTATGGGCAGGCCCTGGCCCTGTCCTATTCCGAACCGCCCGATCTCCCGTTAGTGATCCGCCTCCTCCAACGTGCCATGAAAAAAAATCCCGCCCTGGGGTATGTCCACCAAACCCTGGGATGGGCCTACGAACAAACCGAACGGACATCCGGCAAACAAGGCTACCTTGAGAAGGCCGAGCAGGAGTATCGCATCGCATTGGAACTCAACGATGCCGGTCGTTTTCCCGACGTGGAATCCCAACTGCTGTTGAATTTAGGAAATACCTACCTGGCCCTCTCGAATGCCCGCGAAGCCTATCGACATTACCGGCAGCGTGAGGAGCAATTCACCCCGTCCGGCGAGACCATCACCGAATTGCTCTATCGTAAAAATTATGGAGAAGCCTGTTTTAAAGCAGGACGCACAGAGGAATCGTTGGTGCAATATCAAATGGCCCTACGGAACGTCCCTCCCGAGCAACCAGGCCTACAAGCCGAAATCCTGGAACGCATAGGCTTGTCCCATCAGGACATTGGACAATATGCCAAAGCCATTGATGCCTTCTCCCGGGCCTTGGTCCTCAACCGTGAGTTAGGGCAGGAACAAAATGTCACATTGCTCCAGAGAAATATCGGGGTCAACCTGTTTAACCTGAGCCGCGCCAGCGAAACGGGTGGACGCGAGGAACTCAAACAGGCTTTGGAAAGTTACTTTACCAGCCTGGACCACCTCACCACCGGCGGCGGCAAAACGCTTTCCAAGGGACCAGGCCTATTCAATGTAAATGTGGCCCTCAATGAAGGCGGGTCTCAAGCGGCCAGCGGGTTCGACCTAAAGGGCGAACAAAAGCTCATGTTCAGTTATATCGCCAGCACCTACGAGCAATTAGACGAACCGGGTCCCGCTCGAGATTTTTATCGGAAAAAACTCGCTCTTCTCAATAAGGGAGCATCGACTGCGCAGGATGCGGCAACCTTGACAGAAAAAGCCATTGTCCTCAACCGGCTGGGAGTGCTTTCCCACCAATTAGATGAGCCTGCACAGGCGATGGAATCCTTTCGCCAATCCTTGAATTACACCCGGACGTTGAACATCCCGTTTGGGACCAGCGTCAACATCTATAATCTTTCGACATTAGCCGTCGAAAGCCTCTTACAAGGCCACACCCCGGACGACAGCCTTGTGGAAGCCATCACCTCGGGCATTCAGGATCTCCAACAACGAAACTATGAAGACCGCAACCTATTCTTCACCCTCACCAACACCGCTATGCTGCTGTCTCTTCTTCCCGAACCATCCCCGGACCCGCGCCTCAAGCCGGCTGATGCCGTCCAACGCATGCATGAGCAGTTCACAACCAGGACGCTTCCGTGGTCGTATTATCAAAAGGCCGACTCGCTCCTACAGAAGCCGGCCCTCTTTTCAGATTCAGAACGACTTCCTGCTCAATTTCTGGTGAAGTTGAACCAGGCCGAACTGGCACGCACATCGGATCAGTCTCAGGTCTATCGCAACATTCAGGACGACTTACTCAAACTGGTGGAAGACCGGCAATCACCCAATAGCTGGTTGTGGTATCTGTCTCAAGCCGAAGCAACCGCCGATCCCCTTGCGCACAAGAAGCTTCTCGCACAATCCGTTGAGGCCGTCCTTCGTTTTCCCGCGCAAACCGACCCCCCCACGGGGCAGACCAACACCTGGCCCGCATACGAACGTCTGATTCAGCTCTCGGTTGACCAATTGATTGAAGCAGGCCGGCCCGACGACGCTTTTGCCGTGGCGGAGCAACTGAGCATTCGACAAATGACCAGTGCCGTCTATGAAGCCCTGGGAGAGAAGGTCTTTCTCAAAGGCTTGGGGGATTATGAACCGGAATTACACTCGTTGCTCGGGGAACTCCGGCAAGCCAGAAATCACGGAAACGTCGCAGCCATAGAAGAACTGGCTCCTGCCCTCCAGGACACGCTCTATGCCCTGTTTGAAGAATATCCCTGGGCCACCGCCTCCTTCTGGGCCTATCCTCCGACCAGAGACCTCATATTTTTGGGAGTGGACGCGCAACACCCCTACCTGAAAATTCTCAAAGGCACGCAAGGCTATCATGGCTTTGTTCATAACGGAGACACGCTCCATTACAGTTCGCTGGTGGTCACCGAAAAAGGGGTGATGGGGGATGAAGAATTTCACAACCGGCTCAAACAATCCGCCTCTGCCTATGTGGCGATGCCGCAGGAACTGGAATCCACTCTCCCTTCCCTGACGCTCGATCAGAAACCGCTCACGTGGGTCAGCAACTTTTATGATTTCCTGAATGGCTATCATCAGCGCAGCCTCTTTTTTTCTCACATCACCACCCCAAGCACGTTTCTCCCTTCCACGCCTTCCAGTGCGGGGGAAATTCCTTTTGTGCTCCAGCAATTTCGCGGGGTCGAGACGCACGACCATCCGCTGGCCAGCCACACCAACATTGCCGCGTTTCTCAAAAATCCTGAGACATTTGCCTTTGAAGTACAGGAAGATCAAAATGTTCGGGAATTTGTCTCCGTGCTTGATTTTGCCGGCAGTCAACACCATTCGATCCTGCTCTTCGGCGGCGTTCCGTCCTCATCGCCTTCTCCATGGGTGCTGATCTCCTCGCTCCTGCGGGCAGGATTTCCTCATGTCATCGTGAGCCGGACACCGCTCGATTCCCCAACCGCCACCAGGTTTCTGAATAAATATCTCACGCATCTCAATACGCTTCCTCCCGATGAAGCCGTCATGGCCGCATCGAAGGATATCTGGGGACCGGATACTGACACCTATCCCTTCCGCCACTATGGGTTTGCCGGCATGGGTCCGGACGAACGCCAGGAATATGCCGCCTCCATCTATGACCAGGAAGTGGCAGAAGCCATTCACGCATTTGAGACCAAAGACTTTCCCGGCTCTCTGCTGCATATCGAACATGCGCTCGCCCTTATCGAGCATGCCAAAAAACGAAAGGATTTCAAGGAACTCACCACCCTGGCGGTCGAAACCGCCTTTGAAGTCAGCGATTATGAAAAGGGGCTGTTCTTTCAACAGAAACTCCTGGATGCGCTCACGCCGGATACCCCGGCCAACGAACGGGCTGAGGCGGAATATCGCCTTGGCATTCTGCATTCCCGTCTCGAACATTTTGACCTCGCCGTGCAACACCTCGAACAGGCCAACCAGATCTGGGAACAAGGCGAACAGCTTGATCGCCTCGCGGAAGGCATGGCCACATTGGGTATTGTGCGTGAAAATATGGGTGCCTATTCGGAAGCCCTGGACCAATTCAACCAGTCGTTCTCCCTGTATCAGGAAATCGGGGAAATGGGGCACACGGCGTTTCAATACCGTCGAATCGGTCGTATTTATTACCTTCGATTGGGCCGGTATGAGAGAGCCCGTGACAACTTTCTGGCCGCTCTCAAGCTGTATCAGGAACAAGGCGATCCCCAGGGAGAGGCCGAAGCGCTCTATGAAGTGGGATTGACCTATGAAAAAGTCGGTCTCTTCGACCAGGCCGCAGAACGCTACCACCAGGCCCTCTCGATTGCGAAAGAACTGGAGGACCCCAAGCTCCTCACAACGGGCGATCTCTACCTCGCCAATGTGGCCTGGTTCCAGGGGAACTATCAAACCGCCTTTCAACTCTTAACCCAGGCCGACAAAAAAGCCGAACAGGCCAATGACCCGCAATTACGCATTATGGTGAAAAATACCCGCGGGCTGATTTACTGGACACTGAATGACACCGACAAAGGACTGGTCCATTTACATGACGCGGTCACGCTCAGCCGGTCTTCCAATATTCAAACCGAGTTAGCCTCCTCGCTGAACAACCTTGGCTTGATCTACCGGCAACGGGGCGACCATGCCGCCGCGCTGGACTATTTTCAACAGGCGAAAACGCTGGACGAGTCCCTGAAGAGCCAATGGGGATTAGGCTACGATCATCGGAATATCGGCATCTCCCTACTGGCCCTGGGACAGTTAGAAGAGGCCGAAAAGCATTTCATCAAAGCCGAGCAGATCAGCTCCGAGATCAACAATGTCATCAATTGGGTCAAGGCCCTGCTGGAACTGGGCAATGTCAATAAGGCGCTGCTCCGACCCGAACAGGCCCTTGGCTTTTACGAGCGGGCGCATGAGATCTCCCAGCGATACGGGATCAAGGAAGTGGAATGGCGGGCCGCTGCGGGCAAAGCCACTCTGTTGAGGGAGGAAGGAAAGCTCCCGGACGCCCTGACCTGGTTTACCAAAGGGGTCGAGGTGGTGGAAGGCATGCGGGCCGCGCTGAAAATTGATGAACTCCGCAATAGTTTCCAGACGAACAAGCTGGATCTGTACCGGGACATCATCACCCTGCTCATTACCATGAACCGGACTGATGACGCTTTTAATTTTCTCGAACGCTCCCGATCCCGAAGTTTTATCGATTTGTTGGGCAATCAAAAACTCGAGTTCAAAAACCAGGGAGACCAGGAAACCTGGACCAAAATCAACAGGCTGGCTTCCACAGTGGATTCCCTCAAATCGGAACTGGGATCGTATGAGGAACCCCCTGCCGACCTTCAGGAGCGGTATCGCAACACCAAGGCCCTGTATGAGGAGGCCATCCTGGAAGTCAAACAGGAGAATCCGGCACTCAGTAGTTTTGTGGCTGTGGATCCGCTCAATCTGGAGGGCGTGCAACAGCTCCTGGCGCCACGAGTGGGACTGCTCACCTACTTTTTAACAAAAGACCAGCTCTACCTGTGGCTCATGACCAAAGAGCGGACTATCTTTAAAACAGTTTCAGCGAAGGAGGAAGATCTCACCCGCCTGGTGACCCGCTATCGGCAACTCGTTCAGCATCTGGAACCGGTTGATGATGAATTACAGAAACTCTATGGGTCTCTGATTCAACCAGTTGAAGCCGACATCACCAACCTGGAGTATTTGGGAATTATTCCCGATGGACCGTTACACTTTCTCTCCTTTGCCGCACTCAAACATGGTCCGGCGTATCTGGTGGATGAGATTCCGCTCTTTTACGCACCCTCGGCCAGTGTCTTTCAATTCACCTTTGCCAAACGGCAGGCCGTTAAAAATGACAAAGTCCTTGCGATCGGAAATCCGGATTTGGGAAATTTCAATTACGATCTCCCGCTGGCCGAATTAGAGGCCAAAAGCATCAAATGGAATTATCCCAACATGGATATTCTGACCGGAACGAAAGCCACGAAAGAATGGGTGGTGAAGAATATCTCCCGATATGGCATCATCCATTTAGCGGCCCATGGGGAATTCGATGAGGGCAATCCGCTGTTGTCCTCACTCTGGCTGGCTTCAGAAAACCCCGAAAACCGCCGACTGACCGTCAAGGAGATTTTCGGTTTGGAATTAAACGCGGACCTGGTGACGTTAAGCGCCTGCCAAACAGGCCTGGGCAAACTGGAAGCCGGAGAGCTCATCGGCCTGAATCGCGCATTTGTCTATGCCGGCACGCATGCCCTGGTGTCCGCCCTGTGGCGGGTAGATGATCTCTCCACCTCGGTGCTCATGAAACATTTTTACCGGAATTACGTGACGGCGAATAAAGCCAGAAGTTTGCGGCAAGCACAACTCCTCGTTAAAAAGGATTTTCCCCACCCATCCTATTGGGCCGGGTTTAGTTTAATCGGAGACTATCAATAATGGGTGTGTTGAAAAAGCCCGCCAGCGGCGTTCTCGCCCCTTTGTCATGCTCACGTACTCCCATGTACGTTCCGCGTGCCAAAGAGGCTGCGGCCTTCCCTTCGGGGGGGCCTCAGGACAGGACTGGACGGCCTTTTTGAACACCCCTTCATTAGCTCCCTTAATATATGAATGATATCCCAATGATTAAAACTCGTGAAAATTTTGAATAATCACGCCCTAATCCCACGCTGAAAGGGGGCCTCATGCCTGACCGTATCGCTCGAGTTATCATCGGAGTCGTCTTCTTCACGTTGGCTGTCTGGATATTTCCAACGACCAATTGGGCTGCCACTCTCTACGCCAAGCAGGATGACGTCAAAGTTAATGCGGAGAAATCTCCGACCTCCGCCGTCATCGCCACCCTGGCGCTGGGAGATGCCGTCACCGTGCTAGCCGAAGAAGGTCGATTGGCCAAAATCAAAACCGCCACAGGAAAAACCGGCTGGGTGTTTAAATTCCGGCTGGCAGAAGAGAAGCCTTCCACCGGTGGTGGCGGACTTGGCCTCTCAGGCCTCACGGGACGGAAAACCATTGCCGCGCGAGAGTCACGGGCAGGAGGCAGCATTCGAGGCCTCAAGGAATCCACCGAACAATATGCCAAAGCCAAAAATATCAAAAAGGAAGACCGTGATGCCGTGGATCGCATGGAAGCCTTTTCCATTGCCCCAGATGAATTGATGCAGTTTAAAAAAGCTGGGAACTTAGGAGAATTTTCGGGAGGTGTCCAATGAATACCGGAAAAATTTTGGCGGGTGTCAGCATTCTAAGTCTCCTCTTGTCTACCATGGGATGCGCTGGATCGCAATCCGGGGAATCGTCACAACAAACGGATCTCATTGGAGGTCTCGGAGCGGCCCTTGGCATGAAACAACAGAAAATCGATCTTCTGAAAAAAGGCGTCGGCGTCGTTCAAGCGATGGAGCCTATCGGAGAAGAAGAGGAGATTACGTTGGGTGAAGCGGTCGCGGTAGAAGCCTTTAGCCGTTTTGGCGGGGAATACTCCAATCCAGCCTGGACACGCTATATCAATCTGGTAGGAAAGACGGTGGCGGAAGTCTCGGACCGGCCAACCCTGAACTACCATTTCGCCATTCTGAACAGTCAGGAACAGAATGCCTTTGCCGCTCCCGGTGGCTATATTTTCATCACCGTCGGGCTATTGAAGACCTTGAACAATGAAGCCGAATTAGCGGGCGTGTTGGCTCATGAAATCGCCCATGTCACCCAAAAACACATGCTGGATGCCATTCGCCGGGGATCCCTGATGGGCAGTGTCTCGGAATTGACCCTCACCGCCATGAAACAGGATCCGGCCATGTTCTCCAGCGTCATCGACGAAATGACCGACCTCTTGTTCACCAAAGGTCTGGACAAAGACAAAGAATTCGAAGCCGATGTGGTTGGGGTAGAGTATGCCTATCGGGCAGGCTATAACCCGCAAGGCCTGGAAGATTATCTGCAGACATTGGCCAAAGAAGAAGGACATGTGGAGTCCAAGTTTTTCACCACGCATCCTTCCACCACCCTCCGCATCTCCAAAATCGATACGCTTTTAAAAGACTATTCCGACATCAAAAATCTGCCATTTCTCACAGAGCGCTTTCATCAATACGTGAAGGCGGGATAAGGCTTGGGAAGTTTGAGAATTCGCTAGTAGGTAAACGCATTGCACTGGTTCTCTCTCATATGCCCACGTGATGTTTTGGGTTGCCGGGTTTCGCCCCGGCAGGCGAGGTCCTTTTCTTTCGGGAAAAGGACCCAAAACCAATGCCGCCCCGTCCGGTCTCATTCAGATGGGACGGACGCGAGCTTTAGGAGGCGGCCTAACTCGCTGAGCTCAAACAAAGTCCGCCGGTTTATAAGAGCGTCCGACCCAAGGACCGGACGGCAGGCGTCAGTCATCAGCGAGGGGGGTC